>JBDRTC010000954.1:0-15284 GCA_043824335.1 Planctomycetota bacterium
CTGCGCGGGTTTTCCTGACGACGTTGAGCAAGGACCTCGTGCATGGAGAGTGGGCCCGAGAGCGGCTACAGCTTCTGAAGGAAGACGCGGCGGCGTCTTCCGATGCGGAGATTCGACGCCTTCGATCGATCATGCCGCAAGTGGACATGGTCACCGAATCGAAGGAGCAGATGCTGCTGGCCCTTGTGGTTGCCAACCCGAAGAACCACATGGCGGTGGAGTACCTATTGGCCCATTACCTGTTGCACGTTCAGGCGGGAAAAGTCGCCTGCACGATCAGCGGGCTGGACGAGTCCGAACACCGAACGATCGCGGGACACGACGCCGAGGCAATTCTGCTGTACACCGAGGCGGCTAAGTTGTTGTCTTCCCGCAACACTGACTGGCAGTTGGACCTGGGCGGCCGGAGCATCGAGCAAAGCGCCGTGGAGCGAGTCCGCGAGGTGATCGACATGGCACACAAGCACCAGACGGACAAGGAGGAGCTGGATAGGAACCTGGCGGCAAGATTTCCCGACAGTTGTTTCCGCTATTTCCTCAGGGGCAAGCCGGAAGGCGGGCGATGAGCGTGTGGCGCCGAAACTGGGTCCTCAGCGGAGTTGCCGCAACGGTAGCGGCTACGGTCGCCGTATACTGCCTTGCCCGGCCGTGGTGCACGGTTCCCGCCGACTGCGATGACGCCGGCCGACCGCCTCGACTCGATCCCGACTACACGAACTGCACGATTCCGCCGAACATCGCACCATTGAATTTTGTAGTGAAGGAGGACGGCACTGACTATCGCGTTCGCGTTTACTCGCAGCCGGGCGACGGTTTCCTCGTCGCGAGTTCGTCGCCGGAGGTGACTCTGCCGGCAACGAAGTGGCAAGCTTTGCTCGACACGAACTGCGGCCGCGATCTGCACTTCGACGTCTACGTCCGCGAAGAACAAGGCAGGTGGCTGCGATTTGGCACGATCACAAACCAAATCGCCGAGGAGGATGTGGATTCTTACGTCGTCTATCGCCGGCTGAAGCCCGTGCACAATGTGTTCCGGAACATGGGCACGTACCAGCGGAACCTGAGCACGTATGAGGAGTCACCGGTGCTGCTGAGCGATCGCAGTTCCGGCCGCTGCGTCAATTGCCACACGTTCGCCAACAACGCCCCGGACACGATGTGCCTGCTCTTGCGCAGCCCAAAGGATGGGCCAGCGATGCTCCTGGTGAAGGACGGCAAAGTCTCGAAGGTCGACACGCGAACCCCCCTCAACTCCTCGCCTGCCTCTTACACGTCATGGCATCCGAACCGGCAGCTGGTCGCGTTCTCGGCGATTCAGGTCATGCAGCTCCACCATGCCGTGGGCAATTCGGACGACGTGTTCGTCCACGCGTCGGACGTAGGCGTGTACGACACTGAATCGAATAGGGTCACCAGCCCGCCGGAACTCGCCGATCCCGACCGCCTGGAGATCTTCCCCGCATGGTCTCCCGACGGCAAGCACCTATACTTCTGCAGCGCCGAGAGGTTATGGGAGGAAGGCCTCAAGGACAAGCATCTGCTGCCCCTGGACTACCAGAAAGCCCGCTACGACCTAATGCGAATCTCCTACTACGAGGCTAGCGGCACCTGGGGCGAACTGGAACCGGTGTTGCTGTCGAAGGACACGGGTTTGAGCATCAACGAGCCGCGCATCTCACCCGATGGGCGTTTCCTGCTGTTCTGCATGACCGACTACGGCTGCTTCCCCGTTTTCCGGCAAGTTAGTGACCTGTACGTGTTGGACCTTGAGACCGGTCAGCACCGACCGCTGGAGGTTCTTAACAGCGAACATAGCGATTCGTGGCCAAGCTGGTCGAGCAATGGACGGTGGATCCTCTTCGCCAGCAAACGCCGCGACGGCCTGTTCGGCAGGGCGTACCTCAGCCACTTCGACGCCGTCGGCAACGCCCACAAGCCCGTTCTGTTGCCGCAGAAGGATCCCTCTTTCTACGCTTCATGCGTCGACAACTTCAACGCCCCAGAACTGATTGTCGCGCCGATCCGCATCAAGCAACAGGAACTTGTACGGGCGATTGAAAGACCGCAGGCGTTGGACGCCGAGTTTGCGGGAACGGCTCCGCCGTCCGGCGGGGTCGACCCGGAGCAAGGCCCGCTTGCCCCCGACGAATCTGGCGCTGCTGAACCTGAGGTACGCGTGGCCCGCGGCAAGACGGCCGACCTCGTGGCGGTCCAACAGGCTTTCGCGCGAGGAACGAATGCAGAGAGAGACGGACGAATCGAGGAAGCCATGCGATACTATCGGCAGTCGATCGAAAACGCTCCGCAGGACGACCCAGCGATCATTCCCGCGGCGAACCGCCTGGCGCAAATCTATGCAACGCACCCGTCCAAACGCTTCCGCGACGGCGAGGAGGCGGTGTTGCTGGCCACCCGAGCCTGCCACATTACAACGTCCATGGCCCAGAGTGCCGGAGACGAGCATATGCGACGAAACGTGTTGGCGAGTTTGCCGGGATTGATGGAATCGCTCGCCGCGGCGTATGCTGAGAATGGGCAGTTCCCTATGGCCACCCACACCGCGCTGAAGGCCGAGACGCTGGCACTTGGCCAGGGGCAGTTCGAGCTTGCCCTGAAGATCCGCGACCGGTTGAAATTGTACCTCGCCGACCGACCTTATCATGGTCGGCCGTGAACCCGTCGGATGAGACAAGCCAGGCGGAACGGCTGCCCCATCTCGCACGCGCCCACCAACCGCCAAGGCAGTCACAGAAGCACGCTCTGGTGACCGTTTTCCCATTTACCCGTGCCCATTACGAGACGCGTCAGAAAACGACCCAAATCTCGTACTGAGGCGTTGCCGGCCTATCCCGCCTTATGGAGGTCTGCGAGAGTGAACCTTATTGTCCAAATGGCAATGAACCGTGAGGCTCTGCAGACATTTGCCATTCCAGCTTACCGGTCGCCAGCACGACGGCCGTGTCCCTCGATTACCCCCAGCAAGACCAGAAGGCCAAGGCTGCGGGCGATCCAGCCGGCGAGGAAGATGGCCTGGTAGTAGTCGAGCGTGAAGCCCCCGAAGAGGGTCCACGTGCTGTCGGCGAATCGATCCTGAAGCGCTCCGCCAAGGATCGTGTTGGCGGCGTAACAGAGACCCGTCACCGCATAGAACGTGGCGATGTACGGGGTGTTCGACTCGTCGGGCGAGAGCTTTAGCATCAGGTTCGGAAGACACACGTTGATGCCCGCGTACGCAATCCACACGGCCCAAGCGCCGACGATCCACCAGCGCTGATCGGGCGTGGAAAAGAAGTAGAACAGCGGGCCCTGGGCCACGAGGAAGAGGCAGCCCATCATCACGGGCCGATTGCCCAGGCGGTCGGCCAGCCGGCCCAGCCACGGGCTGACGGTCAACTGGCCCATGCGCATTCCGGTCTGCATGGCGAGCAGGGCGAACAGGGCGATGCCGAGCACCTGCTTCGGGTATGAGAATTGGGCCGATTGCGTGAGCCCGTTGGAGAGCGAGAACCAACAGCCGAACAGCAGTAGCCGGAGGAACCGGGAATCGGAGAACGGGGCCAGGATCGACCGGAGCGTCGCCCCGCGGCGCACCGCCGGGCTTCTCGCGGCTCGGGGAATCATGGCCAGGGGCACCAGGGCGGCAATCATGGTGACGCCGCCTAGCGTCGCCGGAATCACGTAGGCAATCCATCGCGGCGCCGTCGGGTGAAGCTGCTGCCATCCCCAAACGAACAGCCCACCGGCGAGCATGGCAGCCGCCTCGCCCGTGACGATCCACCGTTGGCGCCGCCCAAAAAAACGGCCGCGAATCTCCAGCGGGGCCAAGTCCGCCAGCCACGACCAAAGGGCGATCGTGGCCAGGTATTGGAGCAGATGGTACACGCACCAGAGCACCACCAGCGCCCAAAGCGAGGCCACGGCCGAGCCGAGCCGGCCCGGGGCCGCGACAAGTGGTAACGTCAAGAGCACGAGCGTGCCCAAGAAATACGTGCCCAGGCAGAAGCGCTTTCGGTCGGCCAGCCGGCCGATCATCGCCGGGGCGCTTAGGCGCAAAAGCCCCACAACGTGCCGCATGGCCAGGATCAGGCCGATCCCAAGCCCGATCTCTTTGGCGCCCAGGTCCATGGCCAGGTAGACGATCAGCGTCGTGCTGGCCAAGCCGTTTCCGACGGCCCAGATCGCGCCGTTCCAGTACGCCAGCCGTCGGGCGCGGCGGCGCTGGCCGACGGTGAGTGGCGAGTCGTTGGGGGGAGCCATGGTCGTTACTTACCGGCCATCGCCTCGGTGAGAATCGCGGCCGTGCTCTTTCGCATGATCCGCGGATCGACCGGCTCGCCTGCCTGGAGGGCTCGGCGGACCTCCTTGCCGGAGATGAAGACCGGATCGAGGGGGGCGCGGTCAGATGTAGTACATCTGCCCGTCCTGCTGTCGGGCGCGATCGAGCAACTCGGCGAACGTGATCGCGTTGAGCATGTCCCGCTCCACGGACCGCACGTCCTGCCAGGCTTTCATCAGGACCTTGACGGCGGGGGACTCGGGCGAGGCACTGCACGCTTTGCCGTTCCCGCTCGACGGGGCCCCCACGATCACGTCCATGACTTCACCCAAGGTGAGTTGCTCCGGCGGGCGGAGCAGGTGATAGCCCCCGGCCGCGCCCCGGGTGCTGGCCACCAGGCCGGCCCCCTTGAGCTGCAAGAGGATCTGCACCAGAAATCGCGGCGGGACATCGTGCCTTTCAGCGATCTTGCGAATGCGGACCGGCTCGCCCGACCCGAAACGGGAGGCCAGCTCCAGCATGGCGATGCAAGCGTACTCGGTTTTGGCAGAGATTTTCATGATTTCGTCCTCATTGATTCGTCGTCGACGGCATGCCGCCCGCACCCAGCATGGTAATTTTACTGCTTTGGTTGAAAAAAATAAGCCCTTTGGGAGATCAATCCCTGGAAAACGTGTGGAAGCGGCTTGTCGGTGCCTGTCTACAGATCAATGCTACCTATGATTGTAAACAATGTCAAATCATCCTGTGAGAATTTGTTGGCCCTCTGACGCTCGCGGAACCGGGTTGGGCTATTGTCAGACAGTGCCCGGGCAAGGTGGTACTCCAGGGGGGGTTAGGCGGAGTAAGCGGGTGCCAAGTTCTCGAACAGTCAGCGGGAAAACCCCTCCGGATAGGGGTTGTTCCTGGTCTCTCCCGACCCGTTCCAGCACCGCGAGACAGCCGTTTGCGAGGGGATGGTTAATGCCAGTCGAGCGGGGAGCGTCCCCAGCCAGACCCTTGACGGGCGGCGGCTCAATGGCGACGATTTGGCAATGGCGGCCCCATTTCTCGGTGGACACTCCCGATTTCAAGAAATACTGAAAGGCCAACCCACGCAATGGCGCAGAAAGCATACCTGGCGGTCGACATGGGCGCCTCCAGCGGACGACACGTCGCGGGGCATTTCGACGGGGAAAGGCTGCGCCTCGAAGAGGTCTACCGATTCTCAAACGGACCGGTCGACATCGCCGGAAGCCTCTACTGGGACCTCTTGGCCCAGTGGTCGCACGTGATCGGCGGTCTGCGGGCCGCCGGGAGCCGGTTCGGAGACCGGATTGCCAGCGTCGGGGTCGACACCTGGGGCGTCGATTTCGGCCTCCTGGGTCGCGACGACGTGCTCTTGGGAAATCCCAGCCATTACCGCGACGCCCGCACCAACGGCATGCTGGAAACGGCGTATGCGATCGTCCCCCGGGCCGAGATCTTTCAGCATTCCGGCCTCCAATTCATGCAGTTCAACACGCTCTACCAGCTCCTGGCAATGAAGTTGGCCGCCTCGCCCCTGTTGGAGATGGCCGAATCGCTGCTCTTGATCCCCGACCTGTTCCACTGGCTCCTCACCGGCGTGAAGTCGAACGAGTTCACCAATGCCACGACGACCCAGTTCTACAATCCCCTCCGCGGCGATTGGGCAACCGAGCTCTTGGAGAAGTTCGACCTTCCCGGCGGCATCCTCGGCCCGATCGCCCAGCCAGGGACCACTCTCGGCCCGCTGCGGCAGAACCTGGTCGCCGAAACGGGCCTGGCCGGGGCCAACGTCGTGCTGCCGGGCACGCACGATACGGCCAGCGCGGTGATGGCCGTTCCGGCGGCCAGCCGGCCCGGCGAGCGGCCCGACTGGTGCTACATAAGCCTCGGCACGTGGGCCCTGATGGGCGTCGAGTCGCCCGAGCCGGTGGTCGACGACAAAGTGCTCGAACTGAACTTCACCAACGAAGGGGGCGTGGGTGGCACGACTCGACTGTTGAAGAACATCACCGGGATGTGGCTGGTGCAGGAATGCCGCCGGGTGTGGAACCAGTCGGGACGCAATTGGGACTGGGAAGACCTCAATCGTCTTTCCGCGGCCGCCAAGCCGCTGGCCTCGTTCATCAACCCCGACGCCCACGACTTCCTCGCTCCCACCGACATGCCCGAGGCCATCCGCCAGTTCACCCGCAACACCGGGCAAACCGTGCCGGAGGACGAGGGATCGGTGCTCCGCTGTGTGTTGGAGAGCATTGCCATGAAGTTCCGCCACGTGCTGGGCATGTGCGAGGACCTCTCCGGCGGACGAATCGAGACGATCCACATCGTGGGCGGGGGCATCCAGAACCGGCAACTCTGCCAGGCCGCCGCCGACGCCTGCGCACGCCGCGTGCTGGCCGGCCCGATCGAGGCCACCGCCACCGGCAACCTGATGATGCAGGCGGTCGCCGCCGGCGACGTCGGCTCGATCGCGCAAGCCCGGGAAGTCATCCGAAACAGTTTTCCCGTCGAGGAGTATGAGCCGGCAGACACGGCCGCTTGGAATGACGCGTATGAGAGGTTTTTGGGCATCCTGAACTAAAAGGGACCTTGCGATTCTCAGGAGAACCTGTGCGGTTAGGGGCCGACGGAACGTCGGCCAGCGACGAGGGATCCAGCATCCACGACAGATTGACCTTTCTTCGGCACAACGCCGCCGTGCCGGCGGCGGCTAAACGGGCATCTAAAAGGAATAATCACACGATGATCAACGTCGGAATCGCCGGATTGGGTTTCATGGGAATGACCCATTACAACGCGTACAAGAAGGTTGCCGGGGCGAAGGTCGCGGCAATTTGCGAGACGGACCCCGTGCGGCTGTCCGGTGATTGGCGGTCGATCCAGGGGAATTTCGGGCCGCAAGGGGAGATCGTCGACCTGGAAGGGATCGCCCAGCACCCAACGCTGGAAGAGATGTTGGCCGATCCAAGCATCGACATGGTCGACGTCTGCCTGCCGCCGTCGCTCCATGCCGTCACGTCGATCGCCGCCTCCAAGGCGGGAAAGCACGTGCTCTGCGAAAAGGCGATCGCGCTAAAGCCGGAAGACGCCGTGGCGATGGTCGAGGCGGCCAAGACGGCCGGCAAGCTCCTGATGATTGCCCACGTGCTGCCCTTTGTGCCCGAGTATAACTTCGCCTACAAGAAGATCACCAGCGGCGAGTACGGCCGGCTGCTCGGCGGGCACTTTTCGCGGCTGATCTCGGACCCACTTTGGCTGAAGGATTTCTACGATCCCGACGGCTGCGGCGGCCCGATGGTCGACCTGCACATCCACGACGCCCATTTCATCCGCCTCCTGTGCGGCATGCCCAAGGCGGTGCACAGCGTGGGCCGGATGCGGGGCGAAGTGGCCGAGTTTTTCAGCACCCAGTTTCTCTTCGACGATCCTTCGCTGGTGGTCACGGCCACCTGCGGCGCGATCAACCAGCAGGGCCGCCCCTTCACGCACGGCTACGAGATCCACCTGGAACAGGCCGCGATCCTGTTCGAGTCGTTCACGGAAACGCCGCTGACGGTGCTGACCGAGGACGGCAAGGTGGAGAAGCCCGACCTCGGCTCGCCCGACATGCTCGACGCCTTCCCGCTCGAGCTGGAAGAGGCGATCCGCTGCGTGGAAAACAACACGCCTTCGGAACTCCTGGACGGCTCCCTGGCCCGCGACGCCCTCATCCTCGGCCACCGAGAGACACAGTCGATCGTCGAGCGCAAGACGGTGGAGATCTGAACCCGGCCGCTTTCGGGGCCGGCAAGAGCGGAGCGTACGGGTCAAACGGTTCGACCGTCGCGCCGTGTTTTTTCCTTGCCCGAGCGCCTATTCGCTGCGACTCGCTCCTCGGGGGACGGGTTTTGCGGCTTGTAGCGGATAGTCCTGGAAGATTCCTGGTGCGTTTTTTTGACGAGCCGCAAAACGTGTTCTATACTCTCCTGACCGAGAGTCTGGACCCGCCTTTCGTGCGCCTACCTGAAAAATCCGCCCCCGGGTGCCCTGCCGTGCGAAGCGGGCCCGACCGAAGCCGGCTGGTCGGTCCCCGTCATGCGTTTCGACGGCGCGCCCTAAGAGACAGGACGCAAAGACGCAACATGAAGACGCTTCCACCCAAGACGCTCACACCCGTGCGGCAAAAGCTCCTGCCCGTCGGGCGTGCTCTCGCCGGCGCCGTGCTCGCGGCCCTTCTGCTGGCCGGCCTCGCCGCGGGCCAGTCGTCGCAGTTCCCCTCAGATGCCGCGCCCGAGGTGAGCGAGCTATTGCGGCACGGGCAGCAGTTGGAGGTGGAGCGTCGCTGGGGCGACGCGCTGTCGCATTACGAAGAGGCGGTCCGGAAGTTCCCCGACGACCGGGGCCTCCAAGGGCACTTCGACAATGCCCGGCTGCACTACGACCTCGAGCGCCGGTACGACGATCGAAGCTACCGCGAGTTGCTGGACCGGCTCTCGCTGGAGGAGGCTCTGGACGTCTATTCGGAGGTCTTGCTGAAGATTGAAGCGCACTACGTGGAGATTCCCAACTGGAAGGAGTTGGTCGAGCGCGGCACGAACATGCTCGAAGTCGCCCTTTCCGAGTCGGCGTTCCTCCGGCGGAACGCACCCAACGCCACCGACGGCGCCTTGGACGACTTTCGCTACCGGTTGCGGCGAGAATTGGGTTCGCGCGTGATCCAGTCTCGCGTCAACGCCCGCGATGCTGTGGCTTCGGCCGCCGCAACGGCCCACGCGCGGTTGGGCGTTCCGCCCCGCGCCGTCGTGCTGGAGTACACCTGCGGGGCGGCCAACACGCTCGATCTCTATTCGGCTTACCTGACGCCCGATCAGTTGACCGACGTTTTCTCGCAGATCGAGGGAAACTTCGTCGGGCTGGGCGTGGAGTTGAAAGCCGACGAGGGCGCGTTGTGGATCGTTCGCGTGATCTCGGGAAGCCCGGCCGAGCGAAGCGGGATCCGCGCCGACGATCGGATCGTCAACGTCGACGGCCAGTCGACCCGGGAACTCTCGACCGACCAGGCCGCCAACCTGTTGCAGGGTGAGGCGGGCAGCGTCGTGGAATTGAGCGTGGTGAGCCCGGGCGCCCCGCCCAGGCAGGTGAGGATCCGCCGCGAACGGGTCGAGGTCCCCAGCGTCGACGAGGTGAAACTGCTCGACGACGGCCCGGGCGTGGGCTATCTCAAGATCACCTGCTTCCAGAAAACCACGACCCGCGACCTCGACGCCGCGCTGTGGGACCTCCACCGGGCGGGCATGAAAAGCCTGATTGTCGACGTCCGGGGGAACCCGGGAGGACTGCTTGTCACCGCGGTGGAGGTGGCCGACAAGTTTGTCAATCACGGCGTCATCGTCTCCACCCGCGGCCGGAGCCTCGAAGAAGACTTCACCTACTCGGCCCACCCGCTCGGCACGTGGCGCGTGCCGCTGGTGGTGCTGATCGACCACGAGAGCGCCAGCGCCGCGGAGATTTTTGCCGGCGCTATCCGCCATCATCGCCGCGGAACGGTCATCGGCACGCGGAGCTACGGCAAGGGATCGGTGCAAGGGATCTTTCCCTTGAGCCAAACGGGCGCCGGCGTGCGACTGACGACCTCGAAGTTCTACTCACCCAGCGGACGCCCCTACGGCCACGTCGGCGTGGAGCCGGACATCGTGGTCCAGCACGTCGCCCGGCCGATCGACGGCTCCGGCGACCTGGCCTCCGCGGCGGGCGGCGAAGACCCGGTGCTCGCCGCCGCGCTTCAGGCCGCCGAGCGGGTCGTGGCCCAACGCTAGCCTGCCCACGGTCCACGGACCGTGGGCGGGGGTCTGGTCCCAGCAATGTTCGAGCGACTTTCAGCAATCGTGTCGCGGCACTGGGTGTGGGTCCTGGTCTTCTGGCTGGGGTTGGTCGCCGGCATCCGCTGGGTGGCCCCGCGCTGGGACGACGTCACCCACGACGGCGACTTCGCCTATCTGCCCGAGCGGATGACCAGCGTCGAGGGCGAGAGGCTCCTGGACGCCGCCTTTCCCGACGCGCTTTCCAAGAGCCAGGTGGTGCTGGTCGTCGCCCGGCCTGATGGACCGCTCAAAACGGCCGACTACGAGGCGGCCGACCGGCTCGTCGCAAAGCTCGCCCCCGAGGAGAACAACGGCGGGCCGATCGTCGGGCTTCTTAGCCACCGGACCGAGGTGCTCGGCCAAAAATTGATCAGCCCCGCCACCGACGACGGCCAGGCCCTGCTCGTCATTTTGCAGCTTTCCAGCGAGTTCATGGCCGTCGACAACATGCCGCTGGTGGCCGGGATCTATCAGACGCTCGATCAGGTCCGTGCCGACGACGGAGTTCCGGAAGGTCTCCAGTTCGGCGTCACCGGTTCCGCGTCGATTGGGTACGACATGCTGTCGTCCGCCGCGGAGAGCATCCGCAACACCGAGCGGACCACCATCCTCCTGGTCGTGGTGATTCTGCTCCTGGTCTACCGAGCGCCGGGACTGGTGCTGGTTCCCCTGGTGACGATCGTCGCCTCGGTAATGGTCGCCATGGGCATGGTGGCCCTGCTCTCCCAGTGGAGCGCCGAGCTTGGCTGGTTCGACTTCAAGGTGTTCAAGACCACCCGGATCTTCGTAGTGGTCATCATGTTCGGGGCCGGCACCGACTACTGCCTCTTTCTGATTTCCCGTTACCGGGAGGAATTGGAGCGCGGACACCGCGGCGGTGAAGCGGTCGCCCGGGCGCTGACGGGTGTCGGCGCCGCCCTGGCCGCAAGCGCGCTGACGACCATTCTGGGGCTGGCCACCATGGTGTTTGCCGACTTCGGCAAGTTCCGCAACAGCGGCCCGGCGATCGCCCTGTGCCTGGTCGTGGCCTTGGCGGCGTCGATGACGCTGGCCCCCGCC
This sequence comes from Planctomycetota bacterium, assembly GCA_043824335.1. GTDB lineage: Bacteria > Planctomycetota > Planctomycetia > Pirellulales > Thermoguttaceae > JBDRTC01. The sequence goes on from JBDRTC010000954.1 coordinate 11,185, forward strand.
CTGCTTCGGGCCGGCGGGCGGATCGTCTTCTGGCCGTTCGGTGAGAAACGGCTGAGAACGACGGATGTCGCCGGATGCGGCAGCCCGGCCAGCGGCGGCCTCGACACGGGCGGCGGCGCGTCGATCTTCGAGGGATTCTGGCAATGGCTCAGCCGCCAAATCGTCGCCCACCCAGGGCGGATCCTGGTGGTCAGCTTCCTGCTGCTCTTACCACTGGCCTGCTACGGCCTGTCGTTCGACGTCACCTACGACCTCTTGAGCGAGCTTCGAGCCGATCGCCCCAGTGTAAAGGGTACCCGGCTCTTGCGGCGTCACTTCCCCGCCGGCGAGATCGGGCCGGTTATCGTGCTGGCCTACGATGAACGGGGTGGGCTCGACGCCGACGCGGACCGCTGGCCAAAGATCCAAAAGCTCGCCGACGATCTCTACGAGCTTGAGTACAACGACTCCAGCGGCCGGGCCCTAAAGCCGATCACCAGCGTCCGCAGCCTGCTCGAGCCGCTGGGCGAGCGGCCGGAGAAGTTCGGCCTTTCCGGCGCTCTGCGAAGGGGCGTGATCCGCGGCCATCACCGCACCAAGAACACCTATCTGGCCCAATCGCCGGAGTATCTCGGGAAGGTCATTCGCTTCGACTTGGTGCTCAAATACGACCCGTTCTCCGCGGAGAGCATCCGGTTGCTCGGCAGCCTGGAAGAGCACTTCCGCGCGCTTTCCGAGGACCCCAAGTCGGAATGGCACCAGGCGGCGTTTCATTTCGTCGGGACCACGGCGGGGATCCGCGACCTGCAAGCGGTGACGACCGGCGACCGGGCGCTGATCCAGAGGCTGGTTCCGATCGCCGTGCTGGCCGTCCTGATCGTCATCCTTCGCCGGCCGATGGTCTCGGTCTACCTGGTGCTCTCGGTCCTGCTGGGGTATTTCGTGACGATCGGCGTCACCAAGATCGTTTTCAGTTGGGTCTACGCCGACACGTTCCACGGCCTCGATTGGAAAGTGCCCGTCTTCCTGTTCGTGATCCTGATCGCGGTGGGGCAAGACTACAACGTCTACCTGGTCACGCGGGTGTTTGAGGAGCAGAAGCGTCGCGGGCCGGTCGAGGGGCTGCGCGTGGCGCTGGTTCGGACGGGCGGGATCATCACCAGTTGCGGAGTGATCATGGCGGGCACGTTTGCCTCGATGGCCACCGGCACGCTCCGCACGATGCAGGAATTGGGCTTTGCCCTGGCTCTGGGGGTGCTGTTGGACACGTTCGTGATCCGCACGGTCCTGGTGCCCGCATTCCTGGTGATTTGGGATCGCTGGTTTCCGGCAGTCCCGGCTCCCCGGGGAAAGTGAAATCCACGAATTCCCGGATTTGGGCCGATTCTCCACGGGGCTTCTTCCCCTTCACTCAAGCCCTAACACCGGCCAGGCTTGATGCGGACGCCTATTCTCCATGCACTAAATGCGCGTATAATAGGCACATTTCAACTTTCGTGCCAACTCAAAAGAAAATCGGACCGGTGATGTAAGACGTTGTTTCCGAATGTCTTACGGCATAGCGACTGATTGTCCCTCGATGCGGACGGCACCCGGTTTGCTGATTTCGGGCGAGCGTTGCGTTCTTGGATGCCACCGGACGGAGGTGGCCGCCACGCAGCCGGACGCGGAAAACCGAAAACAAAACACCAAGAAATTCCAGCGAATTCCCTTGAAAGGAGAGAGCTTGTGAGCCCCAAAGAGGTATTGGCGCTGTGCCGGGAGAAGGACGTCAAAGCGGTCGATCTTCGGTTCATGGACTTCCCCGGCTTGTGGCAGCACTTCACGATCCCGGTGAGCGCGTTGGACGAAGACGTGTTCGAGGACGGGCTGGGGTTCGACGGCTCCAGCATCCGCGGCTGGAAGGCGATCAACGAGAGCGACATGCTCGTGGTGCCGCAGCCGGACACGGCCTCGCTGGACCCGTTCACGGCGCTGACGACCCTCTCGATGGTCTGCAACATTCAGGACCCGATTACCCGAGAAGATTACTCCCGCGATCCCCGCAACGTCGCCCGCAAGTCGGTCAACTACATGAAGAGCACCGGGATCGGCGACACCTGTTTCATCGGTCCGGAGGCGGAGTTCTTCATCTTCGACGACATCCGGTTCGAGCAAACGCCCAACCAGGCGTTCTATTTCGTCGACAGCGTCGAGGGTCAGTGGAACCGCGGGAGGGACGAGAAGCCCAACCTCGGCTCCAAGCTGCGACACAAGGAAGGTTACTTCCCGGTGCCGCCGGCCGACCAGATGATGGACATCCGCAACGAGATGATGCAGACGATGATCGACTGCGGACTCGAGGTCGAGGCACAGCACCACGAGGTGGGCACCGCCGGCCAGGCCGAGATCGACCTGCGCTTCGACGAGCTGGTCAAGATGGCCGACAAGATGATGATGTACAAGTACATCTGCAAGAACGTGGCCAAGCGGCACAACAAGCTGGTCACCTTCATGCCCAAGCCGATCTACGAGGACAACGGCTCGGGGATGCACACACACATTTCCATCTGGAAGGGCGGGGAGCCCCTGTTTGCCGGCGACGGCTACGCCGGTCTGAGCGAGATGGCCCTCTACGGCATCGGCGGCCTGTTGCGGCACGCCGCGGCGATCTGCGCGTTTGCGAATCCCACCACCAACAGTTACAAGCGGTTGGTACCCGGCTTCGAGGCCCCGGTCAACCTGGCCTATTCGCAGCGAAACCGCTCCGCGGCGGTGCGGATCCCCATGTACAGCCCAAGCCCCAAGACGAAGCGGCTGGAATTCCGCTGTCCCGATCCAAGCTGCAATCCGTATCTGGCCTTCTCGGCGATGCTGATGGCGGTGATCGACGGGATCCAGAACAAGATCGACCCGGGCGACCCGCTGGAAAAAGATATTTACGATCTGACGCCCGAGGAGCTCAAAGACGTGCCGACGACGCCCGGCTCGCTCGATGCGGCGTTTCAAGCGCTTCGGGCGGACCACGAGTTTCTGCTCCGGGGCGACGTCTTCACGCCCGACGTGATCGACACCTGGATCTGGTACAAGACCGAGAACGAGATCGACCAACTGCGGCTCCGCCCGCACCCGTACGAGTTCTGCTTGTACGCCGACATCTGATCGGGTAACGTGGGCATTCCGTGAGCCGTCCGGTTTTCCAGGGAACCCGTTCTTGGCGAACCGGGCGGCTGCTTCGCCCTTTGCCCCGGCCAAACCGGCGCCGACATGATCCTCGTTCGTCTCACCTGCGCCGTCTATTGGCTCGTTCTGTCCGTGCTGTTGCTCGCGCCGGACCCGATGGCCCTGTTCGGAATCGATCAACTGCCGGGTCCACCGGGCGGCCGGATGGTGCATTTCTTCCTGTTCACGCTCCTGGCCTTCCTCGTTTGGGCCAGCCGGTGGCCCGCGCGGCGTCGTCGGATTGTGGGACTTCTCCTGGTGTTTGCGGTGGTGATGGAACTTCTCCAGGTTTTCGTGCCAGAGCGGACGGTGGAAGTTCTAGACTTGATCGAGAACTTGCTGGGGGTGGCTGCCGGCACGGCGATCTGGCGCTGGGTCCACAAGAAGCTGCCCCGGCTCTCACCCGAAAAGTGAGGTGACCCGAGGCCCCTGCAGTTTTCAGCGGCAGAGCCGGCGGCTTGAGATCGAGTCAGAGGATGGCCTTGGCCAGGCACATTTCCTCCAGTAGCGCCGGGTCGGGTTCGGTCGCGATGCCCGGGTCTTCGGTGAGGGCAATCCGGGGGGAACCCTCGTCGCCTGCGGTAAGCTCGACGGGCGGGCAGCCCAGGTCGCGGTGGTAGAAGCGGCTGGTGGGGAAGAGATCGGCCGGGTAGGTGAAGTTGTCGAGCATGGCCAGGGCGGCGTTGGTGCGCGTGCCCACGGCGCTTTCCAGCATCGAGCCGACCCAGCAGGGGATGCCCGCCGCGCGGCACATGTCGTGGATCGCTACCGCCGGCGTCAGTCCGCCGACCCGGCCGATCTTCACGTTCACCCAACGGCAGCTCCCCAGCTCGATCGCCTTTCGCGTCTTGTCGGGCGAGGTGATGCTCTCGTCCAGGCAGATGGGCGTTTCGATCTGGCGCTGGAGCTTGGCGTGGTCG
>JBDRTC010000955.1:0-2049 GCA_043824335.1 Planctomycetota bacterium
GCCGGGTGACGGACTCGCCGATCGCGGTGATGACGAACTCGACGTCTTCGGGCGTGTTGAACCGGCCCAAGCCGAAGCGGAGGCTGCCGCGCGTGAGATCGTCGCTGATACCCAGCGCCGTGAGCACGTGGCTCGGCTCCGGCTTGGCCGACGTACACGCGCTTCCGGAACTGACGGCCACCCCCGGCGTGCTCAGCAAGAGCGCCTCGCCGTCGACGTTCGGAAAGCTCACGTTCAGGTTCCCCGGCAGCCGGAGATCGGGGAGCGAAAGGGCCGGGCCGTTGACCTGGACGTCGGGCGCCACGGCGGCCAGCCCTTCGTACAATCGGTCGCGCAAAGCCCGTAAACGCTCGCCCTCGGAGGGCATTTCCTCCAGGCACAACTCCAGCGCGCGGGCGACGCCGACAATGCCCGGCACGTTGAGCGTTCCGCTGCGCAGCCCGTGCTCGTGTCCGCCGCCGAGGATGAGCGGCTCCAGTCGCACGAAGGGGGCCCGGCGTCGGGTGTAGAGGACGCCGACCCCCATGGGCCCGTAAATCTTGTGGGCGGAAAAGCTCAGCAGGTCGACGCCGAGGCGCTGGACGTCGACCGGGCTCCGGCCCACGGCCTGGGTGGCGTCGGTGTGGAGCAGCACGCCCCGCTCTTTGCACACCTTGCCAATCTCTTCGAGCGGCTGGATGACCCCGATCTCGTTGTTGGCCAGCATCACGGAAACCAGGATGGTGTCGTCGCGGATCGCCTCGGCGACCTGCTCGGGCAGGATGCGGCCCGCCCGCTCGTCCGGCGTTTGGATTACCGGCAGGTAGGTCACCTCGTAGCCGCGTCCGGCGAGCTTCTTGAGGGGATCGAGCACGGCCGGGTGTTCGGTGGCCACGCTGATCAGGTGCTTTCCCTTGCGACGAGGCCAATCGACGACGCCCCGGATGGCCAGGTTGTTGCTTTCGGTGGCCCCGCTGGTGAAGACGATCTCCTTGTCACGGGCCCCGATCGCGGCGGCGATCGATTTTCTCGCCGCGACGACCGCCTCCCGGGCCGCGTAACCGAACTCGTGCGTGGTGCTGGCGGCGTTTCCAAACGTCTCGGTGAAATACGGCAACATCGCCTCGACCACCCGGGGATCAACCCGGGTGGTGGCGTGGTTGTCCATGTAGACGCCACATTCCCGCATGGCTTGTCGGTGGGGATTCGGGTTCACTCGGACTCACTCCGACGACAATTGTCTCCGCGCTTCGCGGAGCAGCTCTTCCAGCAAATCGTGAACGTTCAACTCATGGCTCCACCGCTGAAGGTAGTCACGGTCCAGAGTCTCGAGTTGAACACAGGCCACGCCAAGGGCGTCTCGGAATTGTTGATCCGAGCCGCCCGCCTTCGACCATTCCAGCTTGCTCAGGATCGTATCTTCTGCCGAGACAATGTAAAGGGTAACTCCCAGTATCTCAACTCTTCTGCGTCGGTTGAATTCCTCGATGCTGAATGCCCGTTCCTTACGAATGATGAGGTCCGCCTTGAAGCCGGACATGGGGTCGATCACGTTGAACATGGAGCGGTGGTGAAAGGCTTCCTGGGCGACCGCGGGACTAACGTAGATTTCCTCTCCAAAAGACTCCAGAAGCGTCTTGAGTTGGCTCTCGGTGGGGGAGATGATCACGTCGACGTCATTGGTGGCGCGGTGCTCGCCGTGAAACGTGCTTGCCAGCGACCCGGAGACCATATAGGCTATTCCAGCGCGGTCGAGGCTCTCAACCAGCCATCGGAATCGCATCCCGCTGTCAGTCATCCTCTTTCCTCCGCGGTTGGAGCACACGGCGCGGGGCAACGCTTCGCCGAGCCAAAGCCGGAGGAAGGCGAGTCGTACGGCTTCCTCATCGTAGTCCGGATGCCGATGCCGAACGCCCGCCTCCATGACGGCCCGCATCTGGTCGCTCAGCTCCAAGCTCCGCCGCACGCGGTCTTCCGGCTGCAACCGGCGCAACGACGCGTAGTATACGGCCGCCGCTTCACGTGTTGTGTCGCGCATCACGGAACGGGAATCTGGCATGGACCTTCACC
>JBDRTC010000956.1:0-2499 GCA_043824335.1 Planctomycetota bacterium
CACACACCAGGAGTACCGGTGCCTCTTCTCTGTTACCGGACGGTCGTAACTCCAAGAAAGCCACGGGCTTCGGCGCATCGATGAACAGAGAAGAGGCACCGGTACTCCCCTGGGGAGAAGCCGAAGTACGCTTCCGCCGGATGAACCGGAAAAAAGCACGTTCAAGGCTCGGGAGCTCCCCAACAAAAAACCCGGTGTTTTCGTGACACCGGGTCTGGCTCTGCTCCCTTAGGATTGGAGGCGAGGTGTCACAAGCGCAAACGACGGCCGGGCAGGCAGCTCACCGGTTGGCAGGCGAGATGTCCGATCCATTGGCAGTCGCCGGTGGGAATTATCCGGGAAATCGTCATCGCCATTGACTCCACGCTTTCTCCTCGATCCGATCCGGCCCCGGCTTGGAACGTCACTCTTTCGGTGTCCGCCACGGTTAGACGCGCGCCGGCGGATAAAGGTTCACGAGTTTTCACGAAGCGTTCGTGCTCAGGAAATACCGATCCGATCGGGGCGAGGTTTATTCCCGAGAGCTTGTCTATTGCCGAGAAGCGGCCGTCACGGAAAGCCCGATTGGCCGGACGTGGAACCGCCTTGAGGACGCTGGGAAAATCGCCCGCCGAATCGGAGCCGGCGTATTGACAAGGGTGTGCCAATGTGATAGCCCTAGGCGTTTACCAATTGTCCCGCCCCGCTTGAACTAGCCTGCTGGAGTGCTTCGGCCGCCGAGCTTTCCAGATAAGGCCCGGTTTCCGGCCGACGACCTGCCGCGGCACCACCCCCTACGCGGCAGGAGCAAACGGAGATCGCAAGCGGCAAACCGTCTGGGGCAAGAGCTGCCCTCGGTGTTGGGAGATCCCTGTTTACCACACCGAGTCTAACCGTCAAACCTGGCACCCGGTGTTTACCGAGGGGAGGAGGAGTTTTTATGGTTTTGGATCCCACGAAGCATGCAGATTGGGAAATCGCGGAAGAAGCAGAATCGCGGATGAAGACCTGCTACCAGCTCGCCGACGACTTGGGCCTGACCAAGGACGAGCTGCTGCCGCACGGCAACTACGTCGCCAAAGTCGACTACATGAAGGTCCTCGACCGCCTGGGCGACAAGCCCGACGGCAAGTTCATCGAGGTGACCGCCATCACCCCCACGCCCCTGGGCGAGGGGAAATCGACCACCACCATGGGCCTGCTCCAGGGGATGGGAAAACGCAACAAGAAGGTGGTGGCCTGCATCCGGCAGCCGTCGGGCGGGCCGACGATGAACATCAAGGGCTCGGCCGCCGGCGGAGGGCTCTCCCAGTGCATTCCGCTCACGGAATTCTCCCTCGGGCTGACCGGCGACATCAACGCCGTGATGAACGCCCACAACCTGGCCATGGTCGCGTTGACCTCGCGCATGCAGCACGAGCGAAACTACGGCGACTCCTTCCTGGCCAAGCAGAACCTCAAGCGGCTCGACGTCGACCCGACCAACGTGGAAATGGGCTGGGTCATCGACTATTGCGCCCAGGCGCTAAGGAACATCAACATCGGCATCGGCGGCAAGATGGACGGCTTCATGATGCAGAGCAAGTTCGGCATCGCCGTCTCCAGCGAAGTGATGGCCATGCTCTCCATTTTCAGCGACCTGAAGGACTTACGCGAGCGGATGGGCGGCATCGTCGTGGCCTACGACAAGAAGCGAAACCCCGTGACCTGCGAAGACCTCGACGTGGCCGGAGCCATGACCGCCTGGCTCCGCGAAGCGATCAACCCCAACCTGATGCAGTCCCTGGAAGGGCAGCCCTGCTTCGTACACGCCGGGCCGTTCGCCAACATCGCCGTGGGGCAGTCGTCGGTCGTGGCCGACAAAATCTGCCTCAAGCTGGGCGATTACCACATCACCGAGTCGGGCTTCGGCGCCGACATCGGCTTCGAGAAGTTCTGGAACGTCAAGTGCCGCTACAGCGGCAATACGCCCAACGTGTCGGTGATCACCACCACGATCCGGGCGCTCAAGTCCCACGGCGTCGGCGCCGGCGCGCCGCCCTGCCCGCCGGGAAAGCCGCTCCCCGAAGGCTACTCCAAGGAAAACCTCGCCTGGCTGGAAGACGGCATGTGTAACCTGATCCAGCACATCAACACGGTAAAGAAGGCGGGCATCAACCCGGTGGTTGCCATCAACGCCTTCCACACCGACACCAAGGCCGAGATCGCCCTAACGCGAAAGCTGGCCGAGCAGGCCGGCGCCCGCGTGGCCGTCTCCGAGCACTGGGCCAAGGGGGGCGACGGCGCCCTGGAACTGGCCGACGCCGTGATCGAGGCTTGCGAAGAGAAGGTCAATTTCAAGTTCCTCTACGATCTCGACACCCCCTTGCGGCAGCGGGTGGAGTTGATCGCCAAGGAGGTTTACGGGGCCGACGGCGTTTCCTACACGCCCGAAGCCGAGGCGAAGGCGAAGAAGTTTGAGGCGGATCCCAAGTTCAACGAGTTCACGACCATGATGGTCAAGACCCACCTCAGCCTCAC
>JBDRTC010000957.1:0-5186 GCA_043824335.1 Planctomycetota bacterium
GCAATTCCGCGGGTTGCTGAAATCCCTGGGGCTGTACCGCCCCGGCGTGGGTCACTACTCGCTTCGCCACGTCTTCCGGACCGTGGCCGATGAGACCTTAGATTTCCCCGCCGTCAACCTGGTGATGGGCCACGTCGATCGGACGATGGGTGCAACGTACAGGGAGAGGATCGACGACGACCGCCTGGTGGCGGTGACGGAGCACGTCCGCGGCTGGCTGTTTGACCAGGCAAACGACCAAGGCGGGGCAGACGTTGTGCCGTTTTCGAGAATCGGATAGAAGCACGTACGGCGGTGGTTGTTCTCGCCCGGCGCGTGAGGCTCACGTGGAAGCCCCGGCAAAACAGGGCGCTCAGGCAGTAGGCAACCAGGGCAGGATTCCTGCTCAAGTAGAGGTGGGATCGGTATAATAGTGTAAGGTGCCGGCAGCCGTTGGCCGCGGCGAACCGGCCGGATGGAAGGAAGGATCGAGATCCATGTCGGAGCCAAGTCATTTCCCACCAGCGGATCGTCTGACTGAGGTTGCTGAGGTCATCGACCGCCTGTGCGAAGAAGTCCTTTCTCGCTGTACCCGTGTGCCGGGCAACGAGAAGAGTCGACCTGAACTACTGGGATGGGAAGGCCTTGGGCGAGTACTGCTCAGCGGGAAGTTCCGACTCGCAGCGATCCCTCTTGTCCAACGTCTTGTGAGCCTGCTGTATCTGCATCGCGATGTAACGAACGACGCGGCAGGCATAGAACTTGTACCGGCAGGCGACGAAGACCTCATCGCCTTTCACTTGTCGGGTTGGTCGGCGGATCTACAAGACCTTCTCTTCGCGCTGCGTGATGTCTTGAACGCCGTCAATTGGTACTTCGTGATGTTCCCGCATACCCCAGACACCCCTATCCCTTTTACCCCTCCTCGATATCGACCGGCTTCATATCTGGGGGCAGACTTCCCAACTGAGCACTACGAGACGCTTCAATACGTTGCCAACGAGTTGCGTCGTATGGTGGGCGCGGAACAGCCACCCGAAGAGATGGGCGTCGAAGTGAGCGAATCTGCGCCGACAAAGGTCGAACCGAAGCCCAAGCAGCAAGCAGACTCCAGAAAGCGAAGCTGGACCCAACCGGAATTAGACAAGGCGATTGAGGATTACAAGGCCCGGCGGTCTTCGGACTACCACGAACTGATAGGCCGGGTGGAACGCGGGGACAATGGGGCCAAGAAGGCCGCCCGAGAGATGTTCAGCCGTAAAGCAATCGGGGAAGCCCTCGGGGTCAAGCGGGGCTCGTATGCCATGATAAGCAACTCACCAGCGTGGCAGGCCATGGCCGACGCCCTGGGGCTGAAGCGCAAACGAGAGTCGACAGTACCGAAACGGGAGAAGATCGGCCTCGATATGGCGGTTGAGGCGAAGGGCGAAGCCGACCACGCTATCCGTCGCAGGAGCATACGCATGCTCGAAGAAAACCTTCCCCTGAAGGCTGTCGAGGAAGCCAAAAAGGACCTGGCCAGTGGTGAGACAACCGACGACGATATCCCCGAGTTGATCCTGCTCTACGGGAAGCAACAGGCCGACGACAAGTCGAAAAAAGTGCTCCCCGAAGGCTAAAAACCCGCCGGGATACGTAGCCCTCCCAAAAGGGATATATCCCTTTCTACCCCCGTATTTTTCGGGAAAAAGGGCAATTCTTGCCCTCCGGCGTATCCCTCACCTTCTAGTGCCTACCCTGTTTTTCTTTATCGCGGACAAAGGGTTCGCGAAAAGACGGGGAGCCGGGAGGTTGAATCAGGGGATCATCGCCGTGAGGACTCTATACCGTCTGCCCACCGTGGGGACGATTGCCCAAAGGCTTGGAGTGTTGCCCCATCGCGTCGTGTACGTCATCGAAAGCCGAGGCATCGAGCCGATCGGCCAAGCGGGGCATGCGCGGGTGTTCGCCGAGGCCGCCGTCGATCGTATCGCGTCCGAACTCAAACGCATCGACGCCGACCGGGAGGGCGTGCAGTGACTCCCCCGCCTTCCCCGATGCTCACTGCCAAGCAGGTTGCCGAGCGGTACGCCGTCGCAATCGATGTGGTGTATTCGTGGATTCGTGGCGGGGAACTGCCGGCCCGGGATGCCTCTTCCACCCGCGGCGGGAAAGCTCGTTGGCGGGTCGATCCGGCGGACCTGCTAATCTTCGACCAGGCCCGGTCTAACCGGCCGACGCCGAAGCCGTCACGGCGACGGAAGCCCGACCCGGCTGTCACTGAGTATTTCTGATGAATCCAAAGATGAGCACGACGGCCGAAAGCATCATCGTCGACGCGGAGGACGCGGCCGGCGGAAGCGACGGAAGGATCCCGCAGTGATCGAGTTTTTCTGATCCCCAATGAAAAGCCCCGGCCGCGAGCACGACTTCGCGAAACCGGGGCAAGGAGAATTGACGCATGAATGATACCCCATCCGCCCCCGCTGGGCAAGCTACCGATGGCGGCAACGGCAAGCCGCCGCGGCGTCCAAAACCGAAATTCGACCATGATCGAATTCGACATCGGCGGATCGACAGTATCCGCCCGGCACCCGAGAATTTGCGGCTCTATCGCCCGATCAACCCCACCGATCCCGAGATGGTGGCAATGGCGGCGAGCGTTCGGAAAAACGGCATCCTAACGCCCCTGGTTGTTTCTCTCGACGACTTCATTATCAGCGGGCATCGTCGCTATGTGGCGGCGCAGATGGCCGGCCGGAAGACGGTTCCCGTCCGCGTCAAGCCGGTCAGAAGGAACGGGCAGTTCAAAAAGTTCTTGCAGCTCTTGCGCGAAGAAAACCGCCAGCGGGTCAAGACCCGCAATGAGCTACTGCGCGAAGAGGTCGTCAGCGCCGATCCTGAGGAAGCATACCTCGCCCTGATCGAACATCGGCAGCAGCAATCTATTTGCATCAGCGACACCATCACGATCCGCGCTCCCAAGGAGCGGGCTGCAATCACCGCGGCTAAGTGGCCCTTCCTGGATGCTGCGATCGGCATTGTCGAGGCCCGGCGAAAGTTCTGGCCGTTGTCGGATCGTCAACTCCACTACGCGCTCCTGAACGATCCGCCATTGATCCACGCGAGCAAGCCTGGTTCCACCTACGCGAACACGCCACGGAGCTACCGGGCACTGGTCGACCTGCTGACAAGAGCGCGACTGGAGGGCCATATCCCTATGGAGGCGATCGGCGACGAAACGCGCCCGGTTGTCACCTGGAACGTACACAACAACGTGGCTGGGTTCCTGCGCCGTGAGCTTGACAGTTTGTTCAAAGGATACTGGCGCGACCTGATGCAATCTCAGCCCAACCACGTCGAAGTGGTCGGCGAAAAAAACACCATCGCCGGGATCATCCGGCCTGTGTGCGCTGAGTATTGCATCACGTACACCCTCGGGCGCGGCTATTGTTCGTTGCCGCCGCGTCACCAGATCGTTGAACGCTATTCCGCCAGCGGCAAGGATCGGCTGACCCTTTTGGTGCTTTCCGACTTCGATCCGGACGGCGAGGAAATCGCGCACAGCTTCGCCCGCTCGATGCGTGATGACTTCGGCATCGACAAGATCACCGCCGTCAAGGTGGCGCTGACCGTCGACCAGGTGGAGGAATATGAGTTGCCTCCGATGATGAAGGCCAAGACGGGCTCCGCCACCTACGACAGGTTCACGACCAAGTACGGCGACGATGTTTTCGAGCTGGAGGCGCTCGACCCCGAAACCTTGCAGACGATCTTGCGGGACGCGATTGACTCAGTGATCGACGTTGACGCCTTCAATGCCGAGATCGACGCAGAGAAGGCCGACGCCGCCTACCTCCAGGGCGTGAGGCGAACCGTACATGACGTCCTCCAGGATCTGGACCTTGGCAACCCCGACGGCGACCACGGCACGGAGGGCGACACCGAATGAGCATCGACGGAGCGACAACGCGAGCGGCAACAGCGGCGGGGACAGGGAACGGCCAAGCCGAAAACCTCCGGCAGGCGACGGAATTTCTCTCCGCTCTCTTTGGGCCCAGGGATTATTGCCTGTTCCGTCCCATCGAAACCTGGGCGGAAAACGACCAGAAGAAAAGCAGAGTCGATTACAAAGGAATCCAGTACGTCCCCGGCGTGTTGGCGGCCATCGTGGAGCGTCAAGCTGAGCGAGCGAAGGCTACGCGGTGCAATCTCTTTTTCGGCGTGTGTCCGCGGTTCGGCGCCAAACAGTACGATCTTGCCTGGCAGATCCGCGTGGTCCGCGTGCTGTGGTCCGACGTTGACGATTGCCGCCCCGACGAAGCGATTGAGCGGTGCAAGGCGGCCGGACTGCCGGCCCCGTCGATCGTGGTGTCGAGCGGCAACGGCGCGCATCTGTACTGGTTGCTTGCCGAGCCGTACCTGGTCGACGATGTGGGGGACCCGTTGCCAGTCAAAACTGAGTGGATCGGCCAGGGGGAGGGGAAGAAAAAGAAGCCCCACCGATACCTGATCGACCTGGCGACGAAAGAGAAGCTGTCGCTTGACGCCAAGCAGAACGTGCCCGACTTATCGCCCAAGGCGCAGCACGTCCAAGACATCATCGCCGGCATCGCTTCCAAGATCGGCGGGGACCACACCCACGACCTGGCCCGGATACTCCGAATTCCGGGAACCCTGAACCGGAAAGATGAGCGCAACGGCCGGGAGCCCGTGCCCTGCACGCTGTTGGAGTGCGATCCCGCCCGACGATACCCGATCGAGGAGTTCGAGCGGTTCGTCGACGCCTCGCCCGCGAAGGCCAAGAGGGAACAACTGGCCACGGTCAAGCTGCCAACGGCGAAGAAACTGTCGCCTGGCCGACGGGACAAGTTCAACGAGCTGGTGACCGCGTGCGCTGTGGCCGAGGTAGGCCAGCGGTCCGAAGCCGACTTTGCGTTGTGCTGCTACGCAATCGAGCACGGCCAAGCCCGCGAGGAAGTGTGGGGCCAAGTTCAAGGCGTCGGAAAGTTTGCCGAGGCCGAAGAGCGATACTTTTCTACGACGTGGGAAAAAGCAGAGAAACACACACGAGCGGCGATTTTCGACCGGGTGTGGAAGAAAGCGGAGGCGAGCGCAGCGCGAAAAGGGAAGGGCGGCGACGACGAACAAGTCGAGATCACCGTCGACCTGCTGGCCGACGACATCACCGGCCGAAATCACTTCGTCCAGGACGCCGGCGGGAAGCT
>JBDRTC010000958.1:0-2573 GCA_043824335.1 Planctomycetota bacterium
GGGGATGGGGAGGTGGTTTGGACAAAAGGTTCCTTAGCCCTGCAAACTGATTCACCTGCCGGGCAAGCCGGCAGGGGTGAAGTCAGACAGTCGGATTAGGTGCCACTGGCAGCTTGCCTGCCAGTGCTGACTCAGGGGCGGATGCGACAAAACACGGATGCACAAGCCACCAGGGCCACCCGCGCCTAGTCAGAGTTGCTCAGGTAGTGGCCCCGCATACGCTTCCATCCCTCGTCCGTGAACCAGCCGGGTCTGGGCACGCCCTCACCAAATTCATCGATTTCCCCATCACCAGCCTCGGAGGCCTGCGCACGTGCCTTGGCCAGCAGCATGCGGTATTTGACGTAAGCCTGCTCGTGAATCGTGTTCGCCTTAGCGATTCCGTGGCAGACGGCGACAAAATGATGCTGGGCAGCGGTTGTGGGCTCGCGTCCGCCGGTATCCAGGGTCCGATAGAAGGCGTAATACCTCTCCAAAAGGGCTTCCTCTTCGGGGGTCAAATCGAACGGTGACTGATCGGTCATTGCGAGGACTCCGTGTTACCGGTTAACGCCTCAGAGTGTAGGGTGTACGAAGTACACCGTTCCTCCTCACGTCTCATCCCCAATTCGTCGCGATTTGGTGTACTTCGTACACCCTACGGAACTTACTCGGCGACGGCGTATTCGAGGGATCTGGGGTTGGCGATTCGTTTCGAGGCGTCGAGGATCTCCAGGCCGACGAGGTTGCCGGCCTTGTCGTAGTCGAGAATCACTCCCGGCTTCTCTTCGTCGCTTTCCTCCACGGGTTCCTCGCTCAGCACGATGCGGAGCACATCCACCTCGGGGTCGTAGGTCACTTTCACACCGTTCTCCAATACTTGCTGATGTTACTGGTCCGGTACACGGTCACCACCACCGGCGGCTCTACCGCGTCGTTCACAACCGCGCGCAACAGATACACTTGACCGCTCCCGAAGTCCAACTGCGACTGGTACACGTTGTTGCCGTCGGGCTGGGGAACGATTTGTTGCGGTTGTTGCAGAACGGAATCGAGCAGCCCGGGCGGGATGCCCCGCCGGCGTATTTGCTCGTTCGCGTGTCGGGAGATATGAAAGGTCATTCGAGCTAGATCACCTTCTCAAGGGCCGCCGCCGCGTCGCTCCACTGATACGTGACGTTGTCTTCTCCGAAAATGCTGTCGTATCGACTCTTCAACTCTGTTCGCTCTGCATCGCTCTCCCGGTAATCTACTACTTCCACAGCGCAGCCTTGCGCAAAGTGGCGACGAAACAGATACTCCGCGCGATAGTCCGTCGGCGGGTGTCCACTTATGAGCGTGAAAGCCGTGGCACCGACCGGCATGAAATCGCCTCCGTTTGCCATTGGACGAGCTTTGGCTCAGCTTAGCTTCAAGTTCAATGGCATTTTCGAGCAGGACATCGTAGTTGAAGGTAAGCACGTGAGCCTCGGTGCTCGATGCCAACAACAAGCGACGGGCGAAGCACCGAAGGACGCATTCTTTGTCGTGCGGGAGGACGAACTTGTACCAGTGTTCGTCGCCCCTATCGGGCGGAGTGCAGTCGGCGACCCGAAGGGCCTCATGGAATACCCTTACAATCAACTGCTTCAAGCGCTCATTCGTCTCACCGGGGCCGTACTCATCGGCAAGCGTCATAAGCGTCTCAATGTTCACGTCATCTACATGGAACCGGCATTCTTGCATGAAGTCCCGAACAGGCCGGAACTCCTCTTCGTCGATGATCTCTTCGTGGCCTTGGAAGAAACCGCTGATTAACGGCGCAGACTCAACGAAGGACTTGGAGAATCCTGCGCCAAGCACATAAAGCTCCATTTCTAGCTCCCTTCCAGCCGAGTATCACTTCTCGCTTGTCGAGCGGTGTACGCCCGCGCTCATTCCACACTCAGCTTGTCGCCTCCTCGACGATGGCGATCTCCGCGTCCGAAAGCCCGTACAGCTCGTAAACCAGCCGGTCGATCTCCCGGTCGGTGGCATCGGTTCGGCAGTGCGCTTACCCCACGACGGCAATCGGGCGGGCCTTCGTCGTCGGTTCAGGAACCGGTTTGCCACCCTCTTTCAGCGCCTCGATATACAGTTCGACGGCTTCCTTCATCAGCGCTTCGGTCTCCTCCAGAGTATCGCCGCACGCAACGCAACCCGGCAGATCGGGCACGTAGGCCGAGTAGCTCTTTCCCGCCCACTCGTAGATCACCGTATACTGTTTCATGGCTGATCCTCCAATTCCGCCTGTTTCCAAATGCTTTTGAGTGTGCCGATGGCAACGTCTTTGCCCAATTGTCCAGCCACGACGACGATTCCGCTCTTCGTCGGATGTTTCACGCGCGCGGTGACTGCCCCGGACTCGATGTTGATACCAGCCGTCGTCGGAGAGGCGCTTGAGAACGTCCCGTACCTTCATTATAGTGTCCCCGCAGTTCTCCGGCGAATTGTTTACTCCCACCCAGCCGGTCGATCTGGCGGTCCGTCGCCTCCATCTGCCGTTGGCCGGCCGTCTTCTTAGTCTTAGGTGCCACTGGCAGCTTGCCTGCCAGTGCTGACTCAGGGGCGGATGC
>JBDRTC010000959.1:0-7460 GCA_043824335.1 Planctomycetota bacterium
CAGCCCCCGGCAGGGCCCGTTTCGGGCGGTAATAATCATCCCCGCCCGCCAATACTGAACGGCCGAATCCCCCAGCTTCGTCCCCTGGGGTTGGGCCGCTCGAAACTGGGCCACGGCCGACGTCTCCAGTCCAACCATCAACGCCAGGCAGCCGGCAAGCAATCGCAGTCGCACGGGACACACCTCGGGGAAGGGTCAACAGCGGGCACATTCGCTACTTTCTCTATTGTAGGCCGACCTCGGCCGCAAATCACTCAGGATACCCCCCCGCCTATTGAAGAATCTCCGCCCGCGCGGTGAAATGACCGCAACGGAACCCGGCTTGCGGAAGTCCCTTTATTGGTCTGTCAACCTCGAAATGACGGGCTGGGTGGCACTGGCGTCTCGCCAGTGCTGCCGTGAAAGCACGGGCGAGATGCCCGTGGCACCCGTCAAAACGACCTTGACAGACCACGACCACCCGCACAACCGGAACCACAAGTACCCCGCTTCCCTTCCACGCAGGTGAAAGCTCATGCCCCAAAGCCCCCCCAACCGCGACCAGATCCTGGAAATGACCGGCGGGTTCATGTCGGCCTGCATTGTGGGCGCGGCGGCGGAACTCGACCTGTTCGGCATCGTGGCCGGCGAGCCGATGTCTGCCCCGTCGGTGGCCGACCGGCTCGGGGCCGACCGGCGAGGGACGGCCATCCTGCTCGATGCCGTGGCCTCGGTCGGGCTCCTTGAGAAACAGGGCGACCTCTACTCGGTTCCGAGTGCGCTTCTGCCTCTCTTGACCGAGGGAAGCTCGGAAACGATCCTCCCCGGCATCCGGCACCGGATGAACGTGATGCGCAACTGGGCCCAATTGGCCTGGGTGACCAAGGCGGGCATCCCCTGCCCACGCCAAGCGAGCATCCGCGGACCGGCGGCCGATCGGGCCGACTTCGTCGCGGCCATGCACACCTACTCCGGCCCCATGGCCGACGACCTGGTCGCCCGGCTCGGGCCGCCCCGGTTCACGCGTTTGTTGGACGTCGGCGGGGCCTCGGGCACGTGGACGCTGGCCTTTCTCCGGGCTGTCCCCGGCAGCAAGGCGACCGTGTTCGACCTGCCCGACGCCATCGCCCAGGCCCGTCAACGGATCGCCGCAAGCGAGTTCGCCGACCGGATCGACCTGGTTGCCGGCGACTTCTACCAAAACGGTCTGCCAGGCGGGGCCGACTTTGCCTGGCTGAGCGCCATCGTTCACCAGCACTCCCGGGCGCACAACCGCGACCTGTTCGCCAAGGTGTTTTCGGCCCTGGAGCCCGGCGGCCGGGTGGCCATTCGCGACATCGTGATGGAGCCCTGCCGCACCCGACCCGAGGCCGGCGCCCAGTTCGCCATCAACATGCTGGTCAACACCGACACCGGCGGCACGTTCACTTTCGACGAGCTGGCCGAAGATCTCCGGGCGGCCGGCTTCGTCGACCCCGAGTTGACGGTCAAGTCGGACGACATGAACTCAGTCGTCTCGGCGACCAAGTCATAGACGGCACTCCCTCGCCATCGCATGAAAAAACACCCTCCCCATTTAGCTTCCGCCGGCACGAAGGCATGCGGCCCAACGGCCCGGCAAGCACAAAGCCGCCGCGACGGCGCCGGGTGGCCAAAAACTCTTCTTGCCGAAACGGCCCTCGCGGGAGTATGGTGGGATCGGAAAGCTCAGGGCCGGCCGAAGAATCACTCGGGGACTGTCCCGATTTTCCCGCAGGGAAAATGGGACTGTCCCCCTCCCAGGCCCAAGCTCAAGAGCAATGCCGCGGCGCATGCTTCTTCTGCAACCGATCCCCCGGGGGGCCCATGGCCGAACGGAAAACGTATCGAATCCTCTCGCTCGACGGCGGCGGCATCCGCGGCCTGATTCCCGCCATCTGGCTCGACCGGCTCGAGAAAATGCTCGACCGCCCCTTGTGGCGACATTTCGACCTGGTGGCCGGCACTTCCACGGGCGCCATCC
This sequence comes from Planctomycetota bacterium, assembly GCA_043824335.1. Classification (GTDB taxonomy): domain Bacteria; phylum Planctomycetota; class Planctomycetia; order Pirellulales; family Thermoguttaceae; genus JBDRTC01. The sequence goes on from JBDRTC010000959.1 coordinate 1,982, forward strand.
TCGCCTGTGCCGTGGCGGCCGGGATCGACACCCGGCGAATTATCGACCTCTACTCCAGCGAAGGCCACAGGGTGTTTCCTTCACCCCGCCGGCTGGCCCGATTCTTCCGCGGGCCGAAGTACGACGGCCGCGGTCTGGTGGCCGCGCTGGACGACGTCTTCGACGCCGCCTGCTTCGGCGAGCTGAACGTCAAGCCCACGCTGGTCACCACCTACGACACGTTCACCGGCAAGCCCGTGATCTTCAAGAGCGACCGGCCCCGGCACCAAAAGCTCCTGGTGCGCGACGTCTGCCGTGCGTCGTCGGCCGCGCCCACCTATTTCCCACCCCACGTGCTAAAAGTCTCCGGCGCGAAAGTCCCGCTGATCGACGGCGGCGTGGTGGCCAACAACCCCACGGCCTGCGCCATCGCCGAAGCGGTGCGAGCGAGTCGCCGAAACGCTGGCGACGAAGAAAACGGCCGTTGCCTCGGCAATCTGCTCGTCGCCAGCTTCGGCACGGGCGACGTGTTGCGCCGCATCAGCGGGCGCGAGGCCCAGCGCTGGGGCACGGTCCGCTGGGCGGTCCCGATCATCGACGTCCTCTTCGGCGCCTCGAGCGACGCCGTCGACTACATCGCCCGGCAACTCGTCCCCCAAAAAAACTTCTTCCGCTTCCAGATCCCCCTCGACCACGAGTACGAGCGCATGGACAACGCCTCGCCCGAAAACATCGACGTCCTAACCCATCTCGCCACCCACCACATCGACTCCGGCCCTGGGCGCCGCCAACTCGAAGAACTCGTCCAAAGACTCGCCGAGGCCGACTGATCCCTCACGGGTGTCCTGGTCCAGCGATTCTTTCGCTGTGACCATTCAGCCAAGACCGCTTGATTGATTTGATGTTACCGCATTCTTCAAGGCTCATTGAGGAAAGCGTGGCTGAAGCCGGCAGGACCGGGTATGCTGGTATCCACGGACACCGTGGTCGTTGCCGAGCCACGTCATCCGGACAGTGTCCATGCCCACACTCATCGACTCTCACCAGAAGGAGTACTGCATGCGAAGCGCGATATGCACGTTGGTCGCCTTGCTGCCCACGGTCCTGGCATCCGGCTCCGAGAATTGGCCGCAATTCCGAGGACCCCACGGCGACGGCCACGCCGATTCCGCCCACCCGCCGCGAACTTGGAGCGAAACGAGCAATATCGCGTGGAAGACACCTATTCACGGTCGAGGCTGGTCCTCGCCCGTGATCTGGGAAGACCAGATATGGGTCACCACGGCCACCGAGGGTGGCCGGCGGCTGTTTGCCGTGTGCATCGACCGTGATTCGGGCGAAGTGGTTCACGATATCCACGTGTTCGACGTCGAGAATCCCGAGCAAATCGCCAAGGTCAACAGCTACGCCTCTCCCACGCCGGTGATCGAGACCGGCCGGGTGTATGTGCATTACGGAACCTATGGAACGGCCTGCCTGGACACGAAGACCGGCCGCACGCTGTGGACGCGTCGCGACCTGAACTGCGACCATCATGAAGGCCCGGGCGCTTCGCCCATCCTCTTCGGAGAACTACTCATCTTTAACGTCGACGGCCGTGACGTCCAATACGTGGTCGCCCTGGACAAAACCACCGGCCAGACCGTCTGGAAGACGGACCGATCGATCGACTACAGTCCATATAGCGAGAACTTCCGCAAGGCCTACTGCACGCCCTCGGTGATCGAGTGGCGCGGGCGATTGGAATTGATCAGTCCCGGCGCCAAGGCGGTGATTGCGTACGACCCGCGCACCGGCGAGGAACTCTGGAAAGTTCGCTACAACGGCTGGTCGGTCACGCCTCGTCCCCTGTTTGGCCAGGGGTTGCTTTTTGTCGTTACCGACTTTGTGCATCCCGAGCTTTGGGCGATTCGTCCCGGCGGTGGCGGCGACGTATCCGACACGCACGTGGTTTGGAGGATGACCAGAAGCATCCCCAAAGCGCCCTCGCTGCTCTTGATCGACGCCTTGCTCTTCTTCGTCACGGATGACGGCACGGCACTCTGCGCCGAAGCCGAGACGGGCCGCGTGGTTTGGCAGGAGCGCCTTGGAGGCGACCATTGGGCCTCGCCTCTATTGGCCGGAGGCTCGATCTACTTCGTCAGCCGCGAAGGAGTCACCAGGGTGGTTGAGCCCAGCCGCCAATACACGCCCCTTGCGTCCAACCAACTCGACGGCGAGTGCATGGCGTCTCCCGCCGCAATCGGCGGCGCTCTGTTCCTGCGTACCGGGACACACCTCTATCGCATCGAGGAACGGTAAGCGAATTCCCGGCCCCCGCCGCAGTTCGCGGGAGACGGTGCTCTTGCTCCGGCCCAGGCGTTGGGCAATCTGCGCCTGCATTTTTCCAGCCCGGTGCATGTGAGCTATGACTTCACGTTCTTTCGAGGTAAGATGACTTGCCATCGGGGGGACTCCTTTCGAATGGGGCCTTCCTGAAAACGCCCATTCAAACGTTCCCGCGATGTTTTCACCAAGACCAATTTCCCACAGGGTTGCGATTCAATTCTGACAGCACTCCGCGAGGCGTGTGCCTGGGGAGAGAAGTGCCGTTGACGCAAGAAACGACGGGCTGGAGATTTCGCGTTTGGCTAGGGCTGGTCCTGCTGGCGTTTGCCGTGGTCCCTGGCGTTTTGTGCCAGTTCTTGGCCAAGTCGCCCGAGCATCGCACCATCCACGTCGATTCTTTCCGCTACGGGAAAGAACCTTGGGTCATCCGCTGCAACCGCGGCGATTGGCTGCACCTGACCTTTGACACGCGGGACACGGGACATTCCTTTTTCCTGGAAGAGTTCGACCTGGACGTCAAGATCACGCCCGGCAGCCGCAACGTGGCGGTGTTTCTCACCAGCGATCCCGGAGCCCCGCCCAAGCTGACGCGGGAGTTGGTGCTGAAGGCCGAGCATCCCGGTTGGCTCCGCTACCTGGTCTCCAAGAGCCAGTATCGGTGCCACGTTTATTGCGGGCCGATGCACGCGTTCGAGCAGGGCAACCTGATCATCGAGCCCAATACTCTGTTTTTTGCCTCTCTCGGTCTTTTGGTGGGCATCCCCGTCGTGGGGCTGATCCGCTTGCGGAAGACCCTGCGGCAAGACTCGGCCCCCCTGCCCTTGGTCTCGCCGATGGACGGGTGGGAGGTTTTCTCGCGATTGCCGTGGCTCAAGCGATGGATGAAGCGGCGGAGCTTCCAACTCGCCTGCACCGCGGTCCCTATGGTGCTCCTCTACGTGGCCATCCTGACAACCCTGTTCGGCACGCACATGCCGGGCCGGAACCTCGGGGTCATGCTGATGTGGGTGGTTTGGCTCTTCTTGTTGACGGCCGTTTTAACGCCGCTGGGAGGGCGGATTTGGTGTCTGGCTTGCCCATTGCCCGTGCCGGGGGAAATCTTGCAGCGACGCGCGGTCACCGGCGTCCGAAGCGGCTCGACGTGCGGCTACCGCAACCGGTTCTTCGGACTGAACCGAGCCTGGCCGACGTGGCTACGCAACGACTGGCCCCGGACGGTCGGCTTCCTGATCCTCGGCACGTTTTCCACGGTGCTGGTCGCCACGCCGCGATTGTCGGGCTGGTTGATCTGTGCGCTGTTGGTTCTGGCTGCGGGGATGGCACTCGTCTGGGAACTGCGGGCCTTCTGCCGCTACCTCTGCCCGGTGAGCGCCTTCGTCGGACTCTACGCGAAGTCTGGTAAGCTGGCCTTGCGCGCGGCCGACCCGGCCGTGTGCGACCGGTGCGCCGTGCATTCGTGCCAGAAGGGGAGCGCAAAGGGCTGGGCATGCCCTTTCGGGCTGTGTGTGGGAGAAATCAACGAGAACAGCGACTGCGGGCTCTGCACCGAGTGCGTGAAAACCTGCCCGTTCGACAACGTTACGCTCCGCTGGAGGCCTTTTGGCCATGAGACGAGAATCCGCACTCCGAGCGAGGCCTGGCTGGCAATGGGGATGCTGGTGCTGGCCGTGGCGTACTGCGTGATGCACCTGGGCCCGTGGCCGGCGCTGCGCGACTGCGTGAACGTCTTGGACAAGGGAAACTGGGGCCTGTTCGGCCTGTATGCGGCCGTGCTGTGGACAACGGCACTGGCGGGGCTGCCCGCGCTGATGCTTCTCGCAGCGGCGGTGGGCAAGCGACTCTCCCGGGCGCCCCAGCCCACGTGGGCCCTGATGACAGCCTCGACCGGCGCCCTGGTGCCCGTCGGGCTGACCGCCTGGATTGCGTTCGTCGCACCGATGCTCATGGTGAACGCGACCTTTGTCCTTCAGTCTTTCTCGGACCCATTTGGCTGGGGCTGGGATTTCCTGGGCACCTCGAGCATGCCTTGGCGGCAGCTCTGGCCCAGGGCAATTCCCTGGATCCAAGTCGGTTGTATTCTGACGGGGCTAAGCTATGGTCTTCGCAGTGCCTGGCGGATCTGGTTGGGTTTTGCGCGGGGGCCCAGGGCCGCCTTGGGAGGGATGTTGCCCCTGGCGATGCTGCTTGTAGCCCTTTCGGGGTGGTTCGTGTGGTTCTTTGCCGATTAGCGTCCCGGTGAATAGACTCAGGTTAGATCGACGAATTGGCTTGAGACGAGGGAATTCCTCATGCGGCTGAGTTTGCGCGGCTCCGTGGCGATCCTGCTAACCTTGTCCGTTCTGGTGGGGATTCCGTTAGGGATCGTGGCCTATGAGTCCCACCGGACGGGTATGACTTGGTCGCAGGTCTTGGGGCGGATGACCGCCCGTTCCGGAGGTTCCCAGGCGGGCACGTCGAGCGGGGAAACCGACTCGTCGGCTTTGCCTCCCAAGGGCGAGAAGATCGATTTCCTCGTTCCCCGGCCCATCGGAAATCTGTTTCAGGAGCCTCCGAGAATCTCGAACGTCCAGGCGGTGGACCTCGACCGGGACGGCCTGCTCGACGTGGTCGTGTGCGACTGCCAGGCCCATACGGTGTCATGGATCCGCCAGTATCCTCGGGACGTCTTCACCGAGAGCGTTTGCGCCGCCGACTTGATCGCGCCTGCCCACGTTGAGGCGATCGACTTCGACGCCGACGGCGACCTCGACCTTTTGGTCGCCGTGCTGGGGATGCTGTTCCCCAACAACGACCGGATCGGCTCGGTGGTCGTTCTCGAGAACAACGGCCAGACGGAGTTTCAGAAGCACGTGGTGGTCGAGCGCGTGGCGCGGGTCTCCGACGTTCGGGCCGGCGACCTCGACGGCGACGGCGACATGGACCTGGCCGTGGCACAGTTCGGCTACGACGACGGCCAGACGCAATGGATCGAGAACCTGGGCGAGTGGAACTTCAAGAGCCACGTCCTCCAGAGCCGCTCCGGGCCCATCCATGCGCCGATCGCCGACATGGACGACGACGGCGACCTCGACATCGTCGTCCTCGTCAGCCAGGAATGGGAGGAAATCTACGTCTTCGAGGGGGACGGGAAAGGCCGTTTCAAGCCGCGGCAGATCTTCGCCTCCGACAACCA
>JBDRTC010000960.1:0-4290 GCA_043824335.1 Planctomycetota bacterium
GCTGAAGTTCTACTAAAAATTCTCCCTTCTGCCGCCGCCGACGTCGACGTCGCCGGTCTTCACGTTGCCGCCGCGGGGCTCCATGTCGCCGCCGAATTCATCCTCGCCTTCGCCTCCCCCACCCTCCTTGCTGGAAACCCAACTGCAAATGTCGTCCTCCGTGTTGTCCTCGCCATCGGGGCCGAACGACCAGATGTCGGGCTCCTTGCCCGCGCCCCGCTCCGGCGGATAGGCGTACTGGTAGTCGTTCCCCCAGGGGTCCTTGGGCAGGGCCGGCTTGTTTATGTAGGGGCCGTCCCAGTTGCTCGCCGAGCCTTCCTCCTCCTCTTCCGAATCGGCGGGCGCAGTTACCAGGGCCTGCAACCCCTGCTCCGTGCCGGGGAACACGTTGGTGTCGAAATTGTACTTCTCCAAGGCCGCCGTAAACGCCATGACTTGGACCTTGGCCGCACTCTTGTTGGCCTTTTCCCGCGCGCCGAAAAACCGCGGGGCGGCCAGGGCGAACACGACCACCAGAATGCCGAGGACGATCAACATTTCCATCAAGGTGAAACCGCGTCGTCCTTTTCGTTGAACTCGAGAACGTTTCATGTCAACTCCCTCCCTAACAGCTTAAGCTGGTTCTAACGGCCCGGCGGGACCGGGCCACGACAGTTCGATCCGGTGCGTTACGATAATTAGGCCATCATGGTGCTCATCTCGAAGATTGGAAGCAACAGCCCGAGGAGCACGAACATGATGATCGCGCCCATCACCAACAGCATGAGCGGCTCGATCATGCGGACCATCATGTCGAGCTGCCGGCCGGTTTTTCGGTCCATTGCGTCGGCGACGTTCACGAGCACGTTTTCGAGGTTGTTCGACTGCTCGGCCACGCTGATCATGGCCATCACCGACCGGGGGATCACGCCGCACTCGGCCAAGGGCCGCGAGATCGTCTCGCCCGCCGAGATATTCTCCGCCGATTCGAGAATCGCCTCGGCGAGCACGCGGTTTCCCGTCGACTCGCTGCTGATTTCCAGGGCCTTGAGGATCGGCACCCCGTTGGCAAGCAGCGTTCCCAGGATGCGGCAGAACCGGGAAACGGCGTAGCCGAGGAAAATGTTTCCGGCCACGGGGATCTTCAGCTTCCAGCGGTCGATGAAGAGCCGGCCCCGCTTCGTGGCCGCCACGCTCTTGAGCCAATAGCCCAGGCCGACCGCCGCGCCCAAGAGCACCAGGCCGTAGCGGCCGAGCACGTCGCTCACCCCGAGAAGGACCTTGGTGATCAGCGGCAGGCCGCCGTGCTCTTCGAGCATGGTGAACAGCTCGGCGAATTTGGGGACGAAGAAGACGATCAGGACGAGCGTGACGACGAAGCCGACCCCGGCCAGGAAGCCGGGGTAGTACATCGCCCCGACGAACCGCGACTTCAACTCCTCCTGCAGTTCCAGGAAGTCGGCCGTCCGCTTCAGCGCGTCTTCGAGAAACGCGCCTTCCGCGCCCGCCTTGGCCATGCTCACCGTCAGCTCGTTGAAGACCTGTGGGTGGGCGAGGAACGCTTCTTCGAGCGAGGCGCCCTCGGCGATCCGGTCGCGGACGTCGGCGAGCACCTTGGCCAGCGTGGGGTGCGTCGCCTGCTCGGCCAGAATTCCCAGGGCGCTCAGAACGGGCACGCCGTTTTGGAGGAGATCCGCCAGTTGGGTGAGGGTCGAGGCCAGCACCGACGGCGTGATCCGCTTCTTCGGCTCCCACCGGGCCTTGGGCTTCTCGGCGCTGTTGACCCGGAGCGGGTAGAGCGACCGCTCGGCCAGCACGCTGAGCGTTTCCCGCTTGCTGGCGGCGGTGATCGATCCGGCGACGTTCTCGCCGGAGATCGTCCGGGCGGTGTACACGAATTCCGGCATGCTCAAAAAGTCCAGGTCAGGGACTGTAAAACAACAAGTGGGGCACAGATGAAAAAGCAAGGAAGCGGAGCGCCCTTGCTTTTTCATTCGTTGGGGCCAGTCACCACAGCGCCTTTTTCCGAGGAATCACCGTGCCCACGCCACTTCCAGTTGCAGGGCTGAATTATTGGAGCAAACGCGGCAGGCCGCCTTTGCTCCAATAAGAATGCCCAACTTGTTGTTTTACAGCCCCTCACTCCGACTTGGTCACGCGTAGCACTTCGTCGACGGACGTCTGACCGCGGCAGACCTTTTGCCAGCCGTCCGCCCGCAAGGTTCGCATCCCTTGCTTGATTGCGGCTTGCTGGATGAGGTGCGTGGGCGCCCGCTCGCTGGCCAGGCGGCGGATCTCGTCGTCGGTGGCCAAGAGCTCGAAAAGCCCGAGACGCCCCATATATCCGGTGTGCCGACAATGGCGGCACCCACCGGCGCGATAGATTGTGGCCCCGTTCTCCAGGCAGTCTTGCAGCGGGAAATCGTCGGGCACGTCGTCAAAGCTGGGGGTGAACGACTGGCGGCATTCCCGACAGAGTGTTCGCACCAGTCGCTGCGCGATGATCCCTTCCACCGTGCTGCACACCAGGAACGGCTCCACTCCCATGTCGATCAAGCGCATGAAGGCCCCGGCCGCGTCGTTGGTGTGGAGCGTGCTGAACACCAGGTGGCCGGTGAGGGAGGCCTGGACCGCGTTCTCGGCAGTTTCCAGATCGCGGATCTCCCCCACCAGCACGACGTCGGGATCGTGCCGCAGGATGCTCCGCAGGCTCCGGGCGAACGTCAGTCCGACCTTGTTGTGAACCTGGATCTGGTTGATCCCCTCCAACTGGTACTCGATCGGGTCCTCGGTGGTGATGATCTTGGTGTCTTCACTCTTGATCTCGCTCAAGGCGCTGTAGAGGGTGGTCGTCTTTCCCGAGCCGGTGGGCCCGGTGGCGAGGATGATCCCGTGCGGCTGAGCGATCAGGTGGCTGAACTGCTGGTAGATGTCCTCGCTCAGCCCGATGCCGCGGAGCGAAAGCCGCATTTGGTCCTTGTCGAGGATCCGCATCACCACACCCTCGCCGTGCAGCATGGGAATGATGGAGACGCGCACGTCGATCTCCCGGCCGAGCACCTTGAGCTTGATGCGGCCGTCCTGCGGCACGCGTTTCTCGGCGATATTCAGCCTGGCCATGATCTTCAGCCGGCTGATGATCGCGGCCTGAAAACGGTTGATCTGCGGCGGGGCCGGCTGCTTTTGCAGCACGCCGTCGATCCGATAGCGGATCTTGATCCCCTTGGCCTGCATCTCGATATGGATGTCGGTGGCCCGCGCCTCGATCGCTTCCACCAGGATCTCGTTCACCAGGCGGACGACCGACGCCTCCTGGGCCTCCTCGGAAGCCTCGGACTGGTCGAACTCGAGATCGTCGAGCACCTCGACCCCGCTCTGGCGCTGGGCCGAGGCGGCGATCAGGTCGTCGATCGTTTCGGCGCCGACGCCCAAGTGGGTCTTGACCAGCTTCGCCAGCTCGCTCGGAAGCGCGACCACCGGGAGCACGCTCATCCCCACGGCGGCGCTGACGGCGTCCAGCGCGTGCAGGTCGAACGGATTGCCGGTGGCCACGGCCAGCGACCCGTCTCTGCGGCCGATCGGGAAGACCCCGTAACGATGGATGAACTTGATGGGGAAGTCCTGGAGGATCGACAGGTCGATCTTCGCGGTCGTGAGATCGACAAACTCCATGCCCAGCGCGCGGCCCACCGCCACGAGCGTCTCTTCCTCGGTGTCGAATCCGAGGTCGACGGCGATGTCGTCAAGCCGACCTTTGGTTTCCTGGGCGTGGCGCGCAAGATCCAACTCACGCGAGCCAAGCACGCCCTCTTGGGGAGCAGCGGTCTTTGCAATGATCATGGTGTGCTGAGGCTTGGACCAGTCGGTCGGTTTCCTCAATGCTTATCAGGTAGCGTTCGCCGGCCGTTAGGCGAAGAACCGTCCCTGGTCCTCTCAACGGCTTTTCGCAGTGTGCGCTTACGACCGGCGAAATTTGTAGGTAGGGTTTCTTAAGGCAGGGCGGCCTGGGGAGTGAGGGCTTGACGATAGGCCGCGATGTCAAGGTACAATAGTCATGGTCGAGACACAACAGTCACACTAGTGATTGTAGTCGTGACGGCCTTGTCGTCAAGAGAGTTTGGCGCGGGGCCATACGCCGAAGAGATGGCAAGACGCCCCCCACATTAAGTGCCCGTGACCGCGGCGAATCCGGCGGCAATCCATCCCGATTGGAACCGCGGGCTTCCCCTTGCCGAGACAGACCGGATCCATGAAAAAAAACAATTTACGGGCTGCGTCTAGCAGCCCGTTGAAAAAGGGTGCCACTGCTGG
>JBDRTC010000961.1:0-5624 GCA_043824335.1 Planctomycetota bacterium
TCCTCCGGGGCGAGCGTCACGCCGTTGTTGATCTCGGAAGTCTCGACGATTTCCCGGTTGGCGTCGACCAGCGCGTGGAGCGTGCCGAACGGGGCCGGCTCGCCTTGAGCGTCCTTGCCCATCGAATAGACTTCGACGGGCAGCCGAATGTCGATCGACTGCACTCCGCCGGCCTCGATCGACGTGACGCGAAGCCCGGCGTGCGGCGCGTTGGCGGCGAGCTTCTCGTCGTCGGAAGCGAAGAGCACCACGTCAAACGGATTGTTGATCGCCTCGGTGCTGTTGTTGCGGAGCCAGACGCGATAGCGCGGTCCGAGCTGCTCCTCCGGATGGCCCGGATCGACAAAGCGGATCGCCAGCAATTCGAGGTCGAGTTCCGCCCTGACGACGACCGGTTCCGCGTCGACCCAAGTGCCGCAGGTCACTACGGGAAGCGGACGCCAAACCGGGACCTGCCACCAGATCCAAGAGGGCGCCGCCACGTAAACCACGGGCCGACACCACACCGGCCGGGGATCCCAAAACGGATCGCAGCCGGAGTGCCAACTCCAATCCACCCAATGGGTCCACGTGGGATACCAGCAGTAGCGAGGGTAGTGAAGCGGGCCGCAATAATGGAACCCGAAGCAGCCGTGTACATAACTCGGGCTGACCAGGCCGCGATAGTGATGGTCGACGTGCCAACGGTGGGAAGGCTCGCCCCGGGCGTGGGCCGTGCTGGCGCGGTTGCCGACGTGAGCCCCGGGCTCGTTCTTGTTGAGCCCCAGCCGCCGGGCGACGTCGCCCTGCTTGTGCATCTCGTATTGCTCGCGAAGCTTGACCTTGCGTCCCACGTCGCCCTGGGTCAGCCGGTTCAGGTCGCCCGACTCCGAACGCTCTGAAAACCGCCGCCTCGTCGACCGCTCAAGAGCCGATTTGCCCTCGCCTGATCCTGCGCGGTTGAGATCCGCGATCTTCATCGACGGGCCGCCCTTTGAGCCGTTGCCGATCCGATTTCCGCTTCCGCGCGTGCCGTGCGTCTGGCCGACGGTCCTTCGGCCCGGCAGGTTGACGTCGCCGGCAGGCTTCGCGGCCGAATGACCGGCGTGCTTCACGCCCGATTGATCGGCGATTCGCTTGCGAATGTCCGAGAGTGTCGGTTGGCCGCTTGACGGCGTAGCCGGCGAGCGCTTGGGAGCCCGGTTCACCGTGGAGTGGCCGGGTACCTGCGATTTGACGTCAAGCTGCTTGTTCGTCGGCCGCGTGGAATTCGGACGATCTGCGACGGACGGCCCGCGCTTGGTCGTTCCAACGCTCTCGGGAACCGCGCGCGAACGTGAATCCCCGAACCTCCCGGTGCTGCGCCCGTGCGGGGCGGAAGCGTTCATGCTCGGTGTGCCCGCATTCGGCTGGACTACCTTCGGCGACGCACGGCCGGGCACTTCCACACTCAGTCGGTTTGGCGCAGGCGCCTTGAAGGCAGGCGCCGCAGTGCTGCGACGGCTTGGGGCATTCAAGCTGGGAGGTCGAACGCCGGAATTGCTCGGCGCCCGGGACGTTGGGGAACTGAAGCTTTGGGTGCGAACGCCGGAATTGCTCGGCGCCCGGGGACTTGGGGAATTGAAGCTGTGGGGCCGAACACTACTGGAACGGCTTGGGGCATTGAAGCTGGGACTCCGCACGCTGGAACGGCTTGGGGCCGTGAAGCTGGGGCTCCGCGCGCTGGAACGGCTTGGCGCCGAGTAGCTTGGGGTGCGAACGCTGGAATGGCTCGGCGCCCGATAACTCGACCGACTGCCCGAGGGCGCTCTGGCGGAAGACGAGTTGCCGCCGCCGCTGGATCGTGCGCCCCCGTGCCCGTTGGCAGACGGACCGCGCGAAGACCCCCCGGAAGGTTTCGCCGCAACGGACGCCACTGCCAGCCCCATGATAAGCCCGAAAACCAAGGCGCAATACACCAATCGCCGGCCCGCCGAAATCCACGGACCACGCCTACTGGAAACAGACATGGCTATCTCCCTCGTTCCAGGAACGCTGCTGCGCAACTCGAAAGACTTGGTGACTGCCAATGCCGTACCGTTCATGACGATCTCGGTTGCCGAATCGATAAAGAACATCATAACGTATTTTCTAACAAACGGTTAGGAATCGACAAGAAAGCTAAGACCCGATGACGGCCCGAAGGTCTGGAAGTTCGAAGTTGTGCTCAAGATGACTCTTTCGAGTCAATTTGACGACATGTTTCGGGCCGATCCGCTCATGACCGGTCTGAGTTCGCTGTTGCTCCCACGGCTGGGAGGACTTGACCCCGCGAGACTTCCCCGCCCGCCGAAAAGGGCCTATACTATTTCCCTACGTGCCAGGCATTTCCCTGACCGGAACGCTTTTTTCGTAAGCCCTTTTTTGAGAAGAAGTTGGAACCTATGGCCGATTCCAGCGAGCCCAACCATTGGACGCAATTGGCGTCTGAGTTAGGAGCAACGCCCGACCCTTCGGCAGCGGAACCGCCAAAGGTCCAACCGGAGAAAACGAAGAGCCAATCGGAAGCGGCAACCGGGGGGCCCGCGGCAACTCCGAAGCCACGCCGCGTCAACGTGCCCTCACCGCCTCAACGCCCTCCGTCCGACTGGTCGCGGCTGGCCGACGAGTTGGGCGTTCGAAGTGAACCGAGTGCGGAGGTGGCAGCGCCCGGCGCTCGGCCTGCGCCAACGGAGCCAAAGGCGGAAGTGGAAGTCCCGCAGTCGACGCGTACCGACTTGGTGCCAATGGGTACGGAAGTCGAACTGCCCGCGATTGGCCCGGAGTCGACGGAACCTTCCGGCGAACGGGAGGAGAAAACCTCGGGTCGAAGACGGCGCAGGCGGCGTTCCAAGTTGCAGAAGCCGGTCGACGCTGAGCCCGCAAAGACTGCGGAAAAACCGCCCGAGGCTGGCGAGGAGTCGTCGCCAAGCGAAGAGCCGAACGAGGCTGCGGTCGCCGATCCGTCGGCGGAGGAAGAGGAATCGCAGGAGCGGTCCAAGCGACGCCGGCGACGCCGCGGTTCAGGACGAAAGAAGAGCGCCCCACGCAAAGCCGACGAACCAGCCAAATCCGAAAGTGGGTCGGAAGTGGAGGCCGAGGGGGCGGCCGCCGACAGCCCGGAGGAAAGTGGTGGCGAGCCGTCCAAACAGCAGCCCGATGACTCCGCAACCAAGAGCGGCACGACGGAAAACGTGAAGGAGGACAAACCCTCCAAGCCGTCCGGCCCCGGTCATCGCAGCATCCCGAGTTGGCAAGAGGCGATCGGCATGATCATTTCCGCGAACATGGAATCCCGGGCAAAGAGGCCCAGCGGCAGTTCCTCCTCGCGGTCGCGCGGCGGACGCAAGCGGGGCGGTCGCGACAAGCCGGGCGACAAGAAAAGCTGAGTCCCGATGTCGAGGCACGAGCGGTTTCATCTCGAGCACCTGGACTCACTCCGCCGGCAACTGGCCGAACTGGAACTCACCCTGCCGATCGACGAGGACCTGTCGATCCTGGCGGAACCGGTGGCAATCGGCCCTCACCAAGCGCCGAACCGCTTCGCCATCCAACCGATGGAGGGCTTCGACGCCACCACCGACGGCTCCCCCACCGAGTTGAGCTTTCGCCGCTACCGCCGCTACGCGGAAGGGGGCTCCGGACTCATCTGGTTCGAGGCCACCGCCGTGCTCGGCGAGGCCCGATCCAATCCCCACCAATCCTGGCTGCACGCGGGAAACGTCGGCACGTTCGCGCGCTTGGTCGACCAGACGCGTCGCTGGGCTCGGGAAGCCTTCGGGCATGAATTGGTGCTGGTGATCCAGCTCACGCACTCCGGCCGCTATAGCAAGCCGGCCGGAAAGCTCCAGCCGCTCATTGCCCACCACAGCGCCGTGCTCGACCCGGTGCACGGCCTTCCGGACGACCATCCGCTGGTGAGCGACGATTATCTTGACCGGCTTGCCGACACGTACGTCGAGGCGGCCACGCTGGCGGCCCGGGCCGGGTTCGACGGGGTCGACGTCAAGAGTTGTCACCGCTACCTCGTGTCGGAGCTGCTGGCCTCCCACACCCGCGAAGGCAAGTACGGCGGTCCGCTGGAGAACCGCTGGCGCTTGTTGCGCGAGTCGTTGGAAAGAATCCGGCAGACGGTTCCCGGGCTGTTTGTCACGACGCGAATGAACATCTACGACGCCATCCCACACCCGTACGGCTTCGGCGTCGACCGCGGCGATTACCGGCTGCCCGATCTCGGCGAGCCGATCGAAGTGATCCGAGGGCTCCGCCGGATCGGCATTCCGCTTCTTAACGTTTCCATCGGCAATCCGTACTACAACCCACACTACGGCCGGCCGTACGACCGCCCGGTGGCAGGCATGCAGGTGCCCGACGAGCACCCGCTCTCGGGCGTGGTGCGGCTGGCCGACCTCACGCGCACCATCCAGGAGACGTTCCCCGACTTGCCCGTGGTTGCCTGCGGATACGGTTGGCTTCGGCACCTGATGCCCTGTGTGGCCGCGGGGGTGGTGCGGTCGAAGTGGGCCGCGCTCATCGGGCAGGGCCGCGGCGCGTTCGCCTACCCCGACTCGGTCAAAGACATCCTCACCCGAGGCGAAATGGACCCCGCGAAAACGTGCGTGACCTGCTCGGCTTGCTCGCAGATCATGTGCGACGGCACCCGGACCGGTTGCGTCGTGCGAGACGCCGAGATCTACGGTCCCGAGTACAAGCTCGGCCGACGCTTGGCGGCGGAACGCGCCGGCGAATAGGGGATGCCACAGTCTGCGGTTTGGGTAATACAGGCAAAATTCACATATTGCCCGCTCGACGTCGTATCCTTCGCTGCCGCGCCGAATTCGGCCGGACCCTCGAAATCTCATCGGTCGAGCGAGATCGCACATTTTGGGCCGGCGATCAGCCGTCGCCTGCGCCAGGATCGCACGGGAATCGTCTCAAACCGCGCCAACTGTTGCGGAATGATACATGCGAACCGGCGGGTCGATCGTTGCAAGAGCGGCAAAAAGAGGAAACCCGGGGCCTTGCGTAAACCCCTACGTGGAAGCCACCTTCGTCGAATTCTCAGTCTCTCGCGGTGGATTCGGCCGGAATGGCACGGCGGCTGCACAAGAGGGAGTCCGCTTCGAGCGGGCATCAGAATCAGTGGATTGCCATGTCTTGTCCGTCATTCGCGGAGTGTTTGCCTGTCAGGCATCGGAAACGAGGAGGCACTTGCGATGAGTACCGTACTGAGCACGATTCCCGAAGCGGGCACCCATGAAGCGGCGGTGGTTGCGCTACCCCGCCCTTGCCGGCGGTTCCACCGTTTGGAGACCGTACGCCGGCAGGAAGAGATCTCGCGGCGCACCGTGGCACGCCGGTTGGGGGTCAGCATCACGGAAGTGAAGCGGCAGGAGGACGAAACGACCGACTTGCCGCTGAGCGTCCTGTACAAGTGGCAGGAGGTGCTGGACGTGCCAATCTCGGAATTGCTCATCGAGCCGGAGGAGCCTCTCTCCTCGCCGGTGAGGAATCGGGCGAAAATGCTCCGGATCATGAAGACCGCCGTGACGATCCTCGAACGGACCCGGCAAACGGCCATTCGGCGGATGGCCCAGATGCTCGTCGAGCAACTCGTCGAGTTGATG
>JBDRTC010000962.1:0-5292 GCA_043824335.1 Planctomycetota bacterium
TCACCGCTGGGTTCGCGCATCGATCGTCGAGAACAAGCCGTACGATCAGTTTGTCCGGGAGATGCTCACGGCCAGCGGCAGCAATTTCCGCGTCGGTCCGGTCAACTTCTATCGCGCCATCCAGAACAAGACTCCCGAGGACATCGCCACCGCCGCGGCGTTGGCGTTCATGGGCTCGCGAACCGAATCGTGGCCGGAGGGCCGTTTGCCGGGCATGGCGGTCTTTTTCTCCCAGATCGGTTACAAGCCGACCAGCGAGTGGAAGGAGGAGAACGTTTTTTGGGATCCTCTCAAGTCCAGCGCCGTGCCGGGCAACAGCGCGCCTGGGCAGGCCAAGATCACCACCTCCGCACAGGCCACCGAGGACGCCCTCGAAGAGACGACTGAGCCGCCGGCCGACGCCGGGCCACTGACGGCCGTCTTTCCGGACGGAACCAAGATCGAGTTGCCCCCGGATCGGGATCCGCGGGAAGTCTTCGCCGATTGGCTGATTGCGCCGGAGAACCCCTGGTTCACGCGGAGCATCGTGAACCGCCTCTGGGCCTGGCTCATGGGGCGCGGCATCATCCACGAGCCGGACGATATTCGGGACGACAACCCGCCGAGCAATCCCGAGTTGCTGGCCTACCTGGAGAAGGAGCTGATCCGGAGCGGCTACGATTTGAAGCACCTCTACCGGTTGATTCTCACGTCCAACGCGTACCAATTCTCCTCCATGACCCGGTTCGACAATCCCCAGTCCGAGGCCAATTTTGCCAGCTATCCGCTGCGCCGGTTGGATGCCGATGTGCTGATCGACGACATCAACACGATCACGGGCCCGTCAGATCTCTATACCAGCGCGATCCCGGAGCCCTTTACTTATATTCCCAAGGACCAGTCGGCGATCGCCCTGGCGGACGGCAGCATCATCAGTCCGTTCCTGGCGTTGTTCGGACGTTCGGCGCGGGCCACCGGCATGGAAAACGAACGCAACAACAAGCCTGTTCCCGCCCAGTGGCTGCACATGCTGAATTCGGGCCATATCCAGCGCAAGCTTGAGCAAGGCCCCAAGCTCAGAGCGCTCTTCGCCTCCGGCCGGAAACCGGGTGAAATCGTGGAGGAGCTTTACCTGACGGTTCTTTCGCGCCAGCCGACACAAGAGGAGTTGCAGACGGTGGCGGAGTATGTCCAGTCCGCCAGCGCCAGGAACATTGCGGCGATCGACATCACCTGGGGTTTGATTAACAGTAGCGAGTTTCTTTATCGGCATTGATTTCCTCGGAAATCCCGGCAGAATATGGTATGCTACGGGTCCGTTCGAACGATCATGAAAGGAACCTGAGAACATGAGCCCGAATCACAATTCAGACAGCGGTATGCAAATCTCCCGACGCGAGGCGATGCGTCGGGGCCTCTCTGGCGCAGGGGGCGTGATTCTGGCCGATCGTCTGGGCTCGATTTCTTCGGCGGCCGAGGCGGAGCCGGGCAAAGCCCCAGCCGAAGTCAAGGCCAAGTCGGTCATCCAGATCTTCCTCTGGGGCGGCATGTCTCACAACGACACCTGGGATCCGAAACCGGACTCGGGCCGTGACTATATGGGTGAGTTCGGCCAGGTGGTCCCCACGAACGTGGACGGTGTCCAACTTGGCGCACTTTTCCCCGAGCTGGCCAAGCAGGCCGACAAGTATTCTCTCATCCGCGGCATGACCCACGGCGTCAACGGCCATGAAACAGCGGCCTACCTGATGCAGACCGGGCACTCGCGCGGGGAGCGGCTGGCGTATCCGAGCGTCGGGGCCGTCTTCGCGCTGTTCAAGGGCCCCGAATACAAGGGGATGATTCCCCCCTACGTGGTGCTGACACGGCCACAGGGGCGCTTTTCCGAAGAGGGTTTTCTGGGACCGAAGTTCAAGCCCTTTGCCACGGGTGGCGACCCGAACGCAAACCGGTTCGAGGTGGAAGGCGTCGTCGCCAGGGGCATCACCGACGACCGGCAAAAAGCCCGGCGCGAATTGCTCGACAAGATGGACACCATGGGCCGGGCGATGGCGGCCAACCCCGGGTTGGCCGCCGCCAAAGAGGCCAAGGAAGCGGCCTATGAGCTGATCCTGGGCCAAGGTAAGGAGGTGTTCGATCTCGCAACGGAGAAACCCGAATTGAGGGATCGCTACGGCCGCCACACGTTCGGACAGGAGTGCCTGGTGGCACGACGGCTGGTTGAGGTGGGTGTCCCTTACGTCGTAATCAACTACCCCGGAGGGTGGGATACGCACAGTAATCACTTCCAAAGAATGCGCCAGCAGTGTCCGCAATTGGATCAAGGCTTGGCGATGCTGCTGGAGGATTTGCATGACCACGGTTTGCTGGAGAGTACGCTGGTCTGGTGTTGCGGCGAGTTCGGTCGGGGTCCCAAGGTGGACTGGCAACCGCCGTGGAACGGCGGCCGCAACCATTATGGGAAGGTTTTCAGCGTTCTGGTCGCGGGCGGCGGATTCAAGGGCGGCCAGGTGGTCGGATCGTCGACTGAAAAAGGCGAGGAAGTCAAGGACCGGCCCGTGTACCCGGTGGACCTCCTTGGCAGCATCTATCAGTTGGCCGGCATCGACGCCAGCGCCAAACTACCCCACCCGTTGGGCCTGGAGGCCCACGTGTTGCCCGCCGCGTCGGAAGGCGCCAAGTCGGCGGGGCTTCTGACGGAGATCATGTAGTCGTTGCCACCCGAGGCGGTGGATCCCGCCCGGGGTGACAATACACATCGAATACCACCAAACATGCACGTACGATTCCCCCTGGTTCCCAAGCTCCAGCTTGGGAACCGAGTCGGAGGGCGGCCTGCGGAAAGGAAGCGGGGGTTCCCAAGCTGGAGCTTGGGAACCAGGGATAACTGACAAGTCCCTACACCAACGTTCGTGTATGGTTTTGACGGTGCAAACAATGGAGCGGACTATGAGCAGAGTAGTGTGGTTTCCGATCCTGGGACTGGCTGGGTTGCTGGCGGCGGCGTCTTCGGCGCCGGCCCAGTCGACGCCCTATATCGGTTTCGTCTATCCCGCCGGCGGCCAGCAGGGCACGACGTTCCAGGTCAGGCTGGGCGGACAGCGTATCGACGGCTGCAGCGGCGCGATCGTCACCGGCGCCGGCGTTTCCGCCAAGCTGGTCGAGTATCGCAGGCAAATGAACAATCAAGAGATGTCCTTAATGAGAGAACAGCTCAGGCTGCTGAAGCCACGCTCCCGGAAGCAAAAGCCGAAGGACGAGGCGCCGAAGGACGAGGCCACGCAGAAGTTGATTGCAACGATCGAGAAGCGAATCGGCGAATGGGTCAACCAGCCGGCCTGCAGAGCGCTGTCCAGCATCGCCATTGTCGAGGTGACGATGGCTCCCGATGCGGAACCCGGCTCGCGGGAGATAAGACTGATCACCCCGCGCGGCGTGACGAACCCGATGGTTTTCCACGTCGGCCAAGTGCCCGAGGTCGCCAGGAAGCCGATGATCACTTGTGTCTTCCAGGTGCTCGGCAAGGAGGAGCTCGCGCTGCGTAAGAGACCGCCGGAGGAGGAGGAAGAGCGGATCACCGTGCCCTGCACGATGAACGGCCAGATCGCCTCCGGCGAAGTGAACCGGTATCGTTTCGAGGCGAGCAAGGGGCAGCGGCTGGTCGTCTCCGTCGATGCTCGGCAATTGGTCCCGTACATTGCCGACGCCGTCCCCGGCTGGTTTCAGCCCGTAGTGACGCTTCACGACGCGGATGGGAAGGAGGTGGCATATAACGACGACTACCGTTTCAAGCCCGACCCGACTCTCTATTGTGAACTACCCGAAGACGGCGAATATGTGCTCACCATTACCGATGCCATCTACCGCGGCCGCGAAGATTTTGTCTACCGCATCACCGTCGGCGAGGTGCCGTTTGTGACGAGCATCTTCCCCTTGGGGGGCCGGGTGGGCAAGCCGGCAACGATCGAAATGGACGGCTGGAATCTTCAGACGGCCGAGTTGACGCCGCCTTCCGAAGACGCAGGCCCGGGAATCCACCTGATCGCCGCCCAGAACCAAGAGGGATTCGTTTCCAACAGCGTGCCCTTCGCGCTGGACACGCTTCCGGAGTCTTTCGACCAGGAATCCAACAACGACCCGTCGCACGCACAAAAAGTGGAGCTTCCCATCATCGTCAACGGGCGCGCGGATCAGCCGGGCGACTGGGACGTGTTCCAAGTCGAAGGCCGTGCCGGCGATACGATCGTCGCGGAAGTCTACTCGCGTCGCCTCGAATCCCCGATGGATTCGATGCTCAAGCTGACCGATTCCAGCGGCAAGCTGCTGGCGCTGAACGATGACCATCAAGACGCGGGTTCCGGTCTGAACACGCACCACGCCGATTCCTACCTCATGGTCAAGCTGCCGTCGGACGGAACTTATTACGTCCACCTGGGCGACACCGCGCGCAACGGCGGCAAGGAGTACGCCTACCGTCTGCGTATCAGCGCGCCGCAACCCGATTTCGCGTTGCGCGTCGTGCCCTCGAGCGCCGGTCTCCGCAGCAGGGGCTCCGCCGCCGTGAACGTCTATGCCATCCGTAAAGACGGGTTTGACGGCGACATCAAACTGAACTTTAAGGACCCCCCAAAAGGGTTCTCGTCGTCTAACGTCTCACTGCCGAAGGGCAAGGAAATGGTGCGGCTTGGCCTGAGAACCCAGCTCGTGGAAACAGAGCAACCGGTCAGCCTCACCATTGAAGGCCGCGCGGTGATTGGAGAGCAAGACGTCGCCCATGGGGCCGTGCCTTCGGAAGACCGGATGCAGGCGTTCCTGTGGCGGCATCTCGTTCCGGCGGAAGAGCTGGTGGCCCTGGTCTTCGACCCCTCCTACGAACCTCCCTCCACGCGCGTCCCCACACCGCTGACCGACGAGGAGAAATCCGAGTTGGCGCCCAAGGACCCGGCGGCAAAATCCAAGTTCACCAAGCGGCAGGTGGCCGGGCGTTTGAGACAGCTCAAGGCTCTCTTCGAAGAGTGGCTTATCACGGACGAATTCTACAGCCGCAAGGTTGCGGAATGCGAAGCCGCGCTTTGAGCCCCACGTTAGGGAAATGTGCGGTCACAGATCGACGGGATCGGGAGCCCCGCGCCGAACGCGACTCTCTCAACGGGCGGCCAGCGATTCGGCTAACCCAACTTCCGCACCCCGGTCCGTAATCCCCCGTATTTTGTAGGGTCGGGCGGGTTTTTCAGTCACTAGGCAAATCCCTACGCAGAGGGGGTCCAGGTCTTCTTCGGCTTCATCACTTCGGGTGGGACGTGCAACAGCCGG
>JBDRTC010000963.1:0-11797 GCA_043824335.1 Planctomycetota bacterium
AGGATTTCATCCTTCCGAGGGCCAAGGTCAGCGAAGGCGGGATGCTGATTTCGGATCAAGCTGAAGAGCCCGCTCATCATCGTGTTCTTGCTATAAGTGATGCCCGCGTCGTCGCAGACTGCCCGCAGGTACCCGTGTAGAACGGTATGCAGGCGGTCAACGGCGCTCGTGGCCCCCGTCTTCTCCAGCAGGTGTTCGGCATCGTCGATTGCCCGCTCCACGACTGCGCTAGTAATGGCCGGCTTCTTCGAGCGAACTGGGCACATTCCCTCCAGGCGGTCCGCCACAGCTAACAACTCATCATGCAGTTCCTTCGTCCGCGTTTTCCACACCGTTTCGTCGGCACGATACTGCTCAAGAACGCCCCGAATGATCTCAGCCTGTTCGGCAGGAGACGCCTTGGCAAGAATTTCCTCAAAGCGTTGGCAATTGGTCCCTTCGATTTCACGGGGGTTTAGATCGAGGCGACATTGGATGTAGAAGGCTTCAAGGACGTTGATGCTGGAAAAGTCCGCGAGATAGCCTCCCGAGACCCCCAGGTACAGCCTGACAAACCGCCGCTGTTCAATTGCCGTCATTCCCGCCATCTTTCGTCCTCCCTCCTTCAGATCTCACGATTATAGCAGAGGGCGCGTCTTAGCTGTGAAAGGTTCTTGATCGTGGCACCCTTCTCACGAGTGCAAAAGTCGCGTTTCCCTGGCACATAAGAAAACCAGCGAAGACACGTCAGCCGGTGACCTCAGCAATAGCCGTGACTGCCTCGCTGAGGCCTCCCGTAGCGTGCGTCGGACGCCCCCACCGAGGCAACCAAGGAGGAATAGGGAAGATGCGTCGGTCACATCGCGCGACGCGCGCCAGGACTTGCTCCCGTTCGAAGACACGCCCCGTCGAACAGGGGGGAGGCGGCCTTTGGGGAACGCAGTGGTCGCGCGTAGTGCGTCAAGATCATGAAGAACGCCGCGTGCCACTGCTGGAGCGTTCGGCAGTGATTTTCGGGAGAATTCGTGGAGCACTGCCGCCCCAGCCGAGGTGCGGCAGTACAACTGCCGCACCAACTGGAAAGTAGTGCACTGCCGGGCAAGCCGGCAGTGGCACCCTTTTTTCGACGGGCGGTTAGGCGGGGCGCGGCTTGTTGTGTTGCACGCACCCAGCGCGGTCAGTTGGCGTGGGCCAGCGCGACCGGCAGGAGCCCGAGGTAGTCGACCGTGATGGCCAGCGCCTCGTTTAGGTAGTAGTTTCGCTCGATCCCGTTGTCGCCGGAGTCGTTCATTTCCTCGATCGTCTCTTTCTCCTCCTTGTCGGCGTTGATCTCCTTGACCTCCGCCATGAACTCGACTTCGTTGAGCGAAACGGTCTTCTCTTCCTTTCGCTCCAGGTAGCGGTCGATGTTCTTGAGGAGTTTTTGGAAATCCTTGGAGTCCTTGCGGCGTTGGCTGGAGAGAGAGCTGAGCCGATCGCGGATGTTGTCGTCGACGAAGCTGGTGGCCTCGAAGGGCGTCGCTTTCACCTGGTCGAAGGGGAGCGGGTAGTCGAGATCGGCCTCGCTCACGTCGAGGTGCGTGGTGAGCGACGGCAGCTCGATGTCGGCCAGCACCCCGCGGTTCTGGGTGCTGTCGCCGCTGGGCCGGTAGAACTGCTGCATGGTGATTTTCAACGCGCCGTAATCTCGAGTGTTGGAAACGCCGAACAGCGGTTGGCCGAGGTCCATCAGGCTCTGGACGGTTCCCTTGCCGTGGGTGGCCCGATCGCCCACGAGCAGTCCGCGGTGGTAGTCCTGGATCGCCCCGGCGAGGATCTCGCTGGCGCTGGCGCTGAACTTGCTGACGAGCACCACCAACGGCCCCGACCAGCACCCTTCGGGATCGAGCACGAAACGCGATTGGTCGCGGTCCCGCAGCTCGCCCGGCGATTTGGCCACGCGGGGGGCGCGGTACTGGCTGGGCGGGCCACCGGTCCCTTTCACCTGGACAACGACCGCCTCGTCGCCGACGAACAGCCCGGTCAAGTTGATCGCCTCGGTCAGGGAGCCGCCGCCGTTGCGCCGGAGGTCGAGGACAATCGCGTCGACGCCCTCGGCTCGAAACTCCTTGATGATCTTTTCCACGTCGACCGTGCTGCTGCGGTAGTCGCGCACGCCTCGCCGCGCGCCGGACATGTCCATGTAGAAGCTGGGGAGATCGATCACCCCAAACCTATACGGCTGGCCTTCGGGCGTCTTCCCTTCGTCGAAGATTTTGCCCCGGGCGGCGCTGTCGTTCAGCTCGATCTTTTCCCGCGTGATGTCGATGGTTCTTTGATCGGAACTCTCCTTGGAAGTGACCTCCAGCCGCACGAGGGTTCCCCGCTTCCCGCGGATGCGGTTGACCACGTCCTTGAGCTTCATGTTCACGACGTCTTCGACTTCGCCGTCGGAGCCTTGCCCCACCCCCATGATCTTGTCCTCGACTTTCAGCCGGCCGTCCTTGTCCGCGGCCCCGCCGGGGATGATTTTCATAACCACGGTTTCCCCGTCGATCGACTGCAAGGCCGCCCCGATGCCTTCGAGTTGAAGGCCCATGACGATGTTGAAATTCTCGAGCGAGTCGGGCGACATGTAGGCGGTGTGCGGGTCGAAGGCCGTGGTCAGCGCCGAGAGGTAGATTTCCAGCAGGTCCTCCCGGTCCGTCTGATGCGCCCGGAGGAAGCGGCTCGTGTACCGTTTGCGCAGCTTCGCGACCGCTTCGTCACGATCAAACGGGCCGCCCTCCTCGCCCTCTTTGCTCTCCAGCGAGTCGGCCTTCATCGTCAAGAGTTCGAACTTGATCCGTTTTCGCCACCGGTCGCGGGCCTCGGCCTCGTTCTGTGCGTAGGCCACCTCATCCGGGTCCCGGATGATCTCTTCGTCGACCGTGAAGTCGTGCTCCACCGCCAGCAACTCCTCGAACGTTTTGGCCGCCTGGTCGATCCGCTCCAGCAGGGTTTCGTAGACGGTGTGCGAGAAGCTGAGGAAGCCGTCGAAGTCGCGAGTTCGGATCAGGTCGTCCAGCTCATTCTGCCGCGCTTCGAATCGGTCGATGTCCGATTGGAGGAGATAGAGTTTCCAAGGGTCAAGGCTTTTCAGGAACGTCGAGAGACAACGCTGGGAAATTTCGTCGTCGATCGCGTGCTCGGTGAGATGGTCCCTCTGCAGCAATTTCGACACCACCAGAGCCACCCGGCGGTCCTGGGCCGTCGGCATCTCGGGATCTGCCAACGCCGGCAGACAAAAACTCGACACGCCCAAGGCAACTGCCAACACGAACGCCCAACGCAAACGCTTCATAAGTACATCCATAAGAGCCATTCGGAACCCCTCGGGAGCGTGGGAGGTGGGAAAAACGCCTAAGTTCTAAAATCGTCAAGATCTCGTGTTATCGTAACCGGAAACGCCACATTGAACAAGGCCGCAGCCGCATCCCGGAGGTGGACGTAAACGGACCGAAAAGGATACGCGAATCGCACTCTTCCCTTGGGGTACCGGGGAAGGTACGATGCTTGCGAGCTTTGGGCCGTGCAACTTTTTGAGAGGGTCCCCCCGATGATGTGCCGCGGTGTTCTGGCGTTGGTCTGTAGTCTGGCGTTGACGTGCCCTTCCACCGTCCTGGCCCAACACTGGCCCCGGTTCCGGGGGCCCAACGGGGCCGGCACGAGCGAGGCGACCACCATCCCGGCCCACTGGACGTCGGCCGACTACCACTGGCGGGTCGAGCTGCCGGGCATTGGTTATTCGTCGCCCGTGGTTTGGGGCGACCGGCTTTTTGTCACCAGCGGGCTGGAGGAAGACGCCACGCAGATCATCCGCTGCTTGCGCGCGACGGACGGCGGGCTCACGTGGGAGCGGCGTTTCGAGTCGACGACCCATCCCAAGCACCAGTTCAATTGCTACGCTTCGTCAACACCCGCGGTGGATGCCGACCATGTCTACTACTGCTTCGCCACGCCCGAGAAGTACACCGTCCTGGCCCTGGACCAGCAGGAGGGACGCGAGGCATGGCGCCGCGACCTGGGGCCGTTCGTGGCCGAGCACGGCTTCGGGGCCTCGCCCATGCTGTTTGAAGGTCTCGTGATTCTGCCTAGCGACCAGGACGGCGAGAGTTCCATCGTGGCGTTGGACCGCACGACGGGCGAGACCCGATGGAAAGTCGAGCACCGCACCGAAAAGACCGCCTATGCGACCCCGTGCCTTTACCAGCCCGAACGGGGGCCGGCCCAGTTGATCGTCAACAGTTGGGCCCATGGCATCAGCAGTCTCGATCCGAAAACCGGCGGGCTGAATTGGGAACAGAGTGTATTCCGCCATCGCGTGGTCGGCTCGCCGGCGATCGCCGCGGGCCTGATCTTCGGCTCCTGTGGCGGCGGCGGGATCGGCCGGCAGATGATCGCCGTCAAGCCCGGGAACCCGGCCACGGGCGTGGAGTCGGAAGTGGCCTACGAAATCGAGGGATCGCTGCCGTACGTGTGTACGCCGGTGGCCCGCGGCGATCTCTTGTTCGCCTGGTTCGACCGCGGTGTGGTCACGTGCCTCGACGCCCCCAGCGGCGAAATCGTCTGGCGTGAGCGGATCGGCGGCGAGTACTTCGGCTCCCCGGTCCGCGTGGCCGATCGCCTCTACTGCATCTCCCGCGAGGGCGAGATGGTCGTCCTGGCCGCGTCGCGCCAGTTCAAGGAGATCGCCCGCATCGACCTCGAAGAACGCTCCAACAGCACCCCCGCGGTCGCCAACGGCGTGATGTACCTCCGCACGGTCTCGCACGTGATGGCGATTGGAGGGGAGAAGTAGAGTACGAGGGAAAAGTGGTCCCGGGCGTAAACGCCCGGGCTAAACGCTTGATCCGAGGAAAAACCCTCGACTCCACTTTCTCACGACTCACGACTCCTCACTCCCCCTCCATGACCTGGCCATTCTGGATCGACGTCGGCGGGACTTTTACCGATTGCATCGGCCGAAGCCCTGACGGCCGATGAACGCTTCACCCGCCTCCCGCTGGAAGAGTTCGATGCCAAGAAGGTCTGGAAGGATCGGGAGGCGTTCCGCAAGGTGCTCTACGACAGCCTGGTCGGCTGCGGGCTCAAGGTTCCCGCTTCCTACTGGAAGGCGATGTTCTCGCGGCTACTTCTGAGAATAGTCCCAGACGCTGGTGTGGGCAAGGCCAGCGCACCCGTTTAGTCGAATCCCATTCGACCAGCGCAGCGGGCCTCTTGACATGGGTCTGCTGTTCGCTATGCTAAGCACAGAATCGAGTGTTCCGATTCTCGGATTTGCAGTTGGGAAAAGGGCCGCTTCAGGGCTAGTTGTTTTCTCTTGACCGCACTCGCGCAGAATCAACTGTCCCACCGAACTGCAGACTCCGAAGTCTTCCAGACGGCGAAGAAGCCGCATCGAACGCGGAGTCCGTGACCTGATTCGCGGCGTGTATCAGTGATTCAAGGCCCTTGCGTGCGATCAACACTCCTATCAGCCGCGGGACTGACAGCCATTGCTCGCTCCTGGTTGAAATCGCGTGGTCTGCTGTGGGGACTGACCGTCGCCTTGGTCCTCGGCGGCGGGCTGCTGTGGTGGCACTTGCGCCGCGTGGAAGCCAACACGACCTACTCCGCCGCGGTGGCCGCCCTGAACACCGGACTCTGGGAGGAGGCGGAGGAGTTGGGACGCCGGCTGACCCGCTGGTCGCGCTATGCTTCCCAGGGCTGGCTGATCGCTGGGGAGGCGGCGGCGCGGCAGGGTTTCGGCGACCGGGCGCTGGCCTGCTATCAGAAGGTGCCGCAGGATGGCTCGCGGATGGCTCGGACAGCGCTGTTGGCCTGCGGCGAGCTTTATCTGAAGGCCCTTCCTGCGTTGGGCGAAGCCGAGCAGGTCTATCGCCAGGTGTTGGCGGCCGAGCCGGACAATGTGGTCGCCAACGAGCGACTGGCCTATGTCTTGGGTCTCCAGGGGCGCGCCGGCGAGGCGGCAGTGCACCGCCTGGCCTTGCTCCGCCAAGGCAAAGTCCTGCCTCTGCAATTGGTGCTCCTGGCCCTGGGCGACTCCGCGGACGAGAATCCCGAGACGGCTGACGTGTTCCACAGGGCGCATCCGGACGACGTCCTGGCCTGTCTGGCGGTCGGCCGCATCGCGGCCCAGCGTGAACGACTGGCCGAAGCGCAGACATGGTTGACGAAGGTCGTCGCCCAGCGCCCAGACTTGGCCCGCGCTCAGGCGTGGCTCGGTCGCACCCTGCTCCGCGACAAGGGACCGGCGGCGTGCGCGGCCTGGGATGCGGCGTTGCCTCCAAGCGCCGACGATTCGCCGGACATCTGGCTCGTGCGCGGCGACGCGGCCCGCCAGGCCAATCAGCCGCGGGCCGCGGTGCGCTGCTACGGCGAAGCGGTCCGCCGCGAGCCGAATCAACTGGCCGCCCTTTACGGGCTCGCACGGATGCTGAGGTCCCTCGGTCAGGCGCCACAAGCCGAGCCGTTCCTGGAACGGGCGCGGCGCGTGGAACAATTGGCCAACGCCGCGCGCACGTACGAAATCGCGCGCGCGCCCGGGGCGCTCGAACAGGCGGCCGCGACCGCGCAGCAACTCGGATTGGCGTGGGAGAGTTGGGGGTGGTACGAAGCGCTGGCTCGCACACGGCCCTTGCGCGATGAGGAGCGACAGCAGCAGCAGGCGGCGCTGGCCGAAGCCCGAGCGACTTCGCACGACCGAACGGTGGGGAGGGGAAGGCCCGTCGAGCGCTTCGACCTCGCCGCGTTCCCGCTGCCAGACAGGTCGCGTCGGAGCCTCTCCGCATCGCTCCCGCAAGACTCCGTCGTCCCGGTCCTTGCGCCGGCGTCCGCCCACAACGATCGCGGAATTGCCTTCCGGGACGACACGGTGTCGGCCGGCATTGATTTTCGGTATCGCAACGGCAGCCGCCCCGAGACGGCCGGCGAGTACATGTACGAGTTCAGCGGAGGCGGAGTGGCCGTGCTGGACTTCGACGGGGACGGGTGGCCTGACCTCTACTTCACCCAGGGCACGGACTGGCCGCCGCGCGAGGACAACTTCCGCCATCTCGATCGCCTGTACCGCAATATGGGCAACGGACGGTTCGTCGACGTCACGGAATCCGCCGGGATTGGCGAACAACGATTCGGCCAAGGCGTGGCGGCCGGCGATTTCGACAACGACGGTTTTGTCGATCTGTTCGTCGCCAACATCGGCCTCAACCGCTTGTTCCATAACAACGGCGACGGCACCTTCACCGATGTGACGGAAACGGCCGGTCTATCCGGCGCGGAGTGGACGACCAGTTGCGTCATCGCCGACTTCAACGGAGACGGACTCCCCGATCTGTTCGCCGTGAACTACGTGGAAGGTGAACACGTGTTGAACCGGCCGTGCCTGATGCCGGACGGTTCGCCGCGGCTGTGCACACCCCATGAGTTTGCCGCGGCTCAGGATCGCCTGTACCTGAACCTCGGAGACGGCCGCTTCGCCGACGTGACGGCGGAGTCAGGACTGGTGGTCCCGGACGGGAAGGGCTTGGGCGTCGTGGCGGCCGACTTCGACGGCACCTCCAACACCATGGTGGTCGGCGAGAATGCGGATTTCACGACCATCGGCACTAACAAAGTTGACCTGCGCTCGAACTACTACGGCGCGTGGGGCGGATTCACCTTTGCGGGACCGAACCCTTGGGGCGGAACGCCCGACACCTGGTCGACCGGGACCGTGACGATTCGCTACGCTCCCAACATTCAGGGAACCCCCGCCGGCGCCGTGCATACATGGGAACCCAACTTGCCGCTCCGATCCGCTCACCCGGGCACCGTCAACATTCTGTTGGGCGACGCCAGCGCGCGTTCGATCGCCGAGACGATCGACTTCACCGTGCTTACCCGCCTCGCGACGCGAGACGACGGGCAACCGCTCGGACCTTACTAGAACCCCAGAAGGGACACGCCCCTTTTCGAGGAGAATACTCGGCATGAATCGGATCCTAGTTCCAAGCATTGGCCTCGGGCTGTTGTTGATGGCGGGTTGTGGAGGCGGGGCCCATCTAGGCACCCAACTGACGGCCTCACCGCAAGGGCGGGCAAGCCGCCCATGGCACCCACAAACCCGACCGCATCTCGCCCCCCCAGGTTGCACTTCCCCCGGGTTTCTCTACATTCATTATGAATCATTGCTTTCCGCTCCCGCCCAGGTTTTGCGATTGAGGATTCGTCGATGCGCTTGGTGTTGATGGGGACCGGGCCGTGTGGGGCGCCGACGTTTCGGAGATTGTACGACACGCACCATGAGATCGCGGCCTTGGTGACCGCACCCGTGAAGCAGCGCGGCGGGCGGCCGCCTGCGGCAAGCCCCGTGCGCCAGCTCGCCGGGGAGCACGGCACCCCGATTCTTGACCCCGATCAGGTCAACGGCGAGGAGGCCCGGGCGCGGTTGGCCGAGTATGGGGCGGATCTCTTGGTGGTCTGCGACTACGGACAAATCCTCTCGGCCCAAACCCTCGCCACTACGCGGCTGGGAGGCGTCAACCTGCACGGGTCGCTACTACCGAAGTATCGCGGGGCGGCCCCCATCCACTGGGCAATCTACCACGGCGAACCGGAGACGGGCGTGAGCGTGATCCACATGACGCCCCGGGTCGACGCCGGCCCGGTGATCGGGCAGAGCCGCACGCCTATCGGGCCCGACGAAACGGCCGCCGACGTGGAAGCCCGCCTTTCCCAGATGGGAGCCGCGCCCGTGCTCAGGGCGATTGACGCTCTGGAAGCGGGTGCCGAACGAGCATTGCCGCAAAACCCGGCCCTGGCCTCCAAGGCGCCGCGGCTCAAGAAGATCGACGGGGTGATCGACTGGGCGCGGCCGGCCGAGGCGATTCGCAATCACGTTCGGGCGATGGAGCCGTGGCCCAAGACCTACACGTTCTGGCACCGTGCAAAAGGCCCTCGGGTGCGCCTGATCCTCGGCCCGGTCTCGCTGGCCGAGGCCCCCGCCGCCGCTACGCCCGGCACGGTCCTGGAAGCCTCCGGCGACCGGATCGTCGTTGCCGCCGGCGAGGGGGCCGTGGTTCTCGAAACGCTCCAGCCCGCCGGCAAGCGGCTCCTGGAGGTCCGCGAGTTTCTGCGCGGTAACCCCGTCCGGCCCGGTGATTGCTTTGGGCCGGAGTGAGTCTCGGCCCCATCACGGCTCGATCAGGTAGGCCTGGTCGGCCAGGTTCACGAGCACGGGCTCGTCGAAGACCATGTACTGGGAGAGTTCCCGTCCGTGGCGTCGGGCCAGGGCAAAGTACTCGTCGGTGAACTGCTTGACGCGGACGGCGTTTTGCTCCTGGTCTTCGGTGACCATGGAATCGACCCACCGCTCGCCCCGACGATAGAACGCCCGGTTGCCGATGTTGCGGACCGTCTCGACGGCCGCGTCCATTTCTCCCTCGGCCTCGGCGAGTACGCCCCCGAGTGCAGGACGAGCCGGCATCTGACCGGCGGCCTCGAAGGCGGGCCGACTGCCCCTGGCGGCGCCGTACGAAAAGCGGCCGCCGCCCATGCCGCCGGCCGGGCCGCTGGGCGCCATCGCGGGCGCCGCTTGCGCCGCCCTTTGCAGGTTGCCCTTGTAGGCGCGCTGGTAGAAACCGCTCGCGCCGTCGGCGTCGTCGAGTGCCAGCAACCGCTCGCCGGCCCGCCGGACGTTGGAGGCCACGTCGCGAACGCTCGTGTTCTCGTCGGCCAGAAACGACGTGTAGGGAGTGAGAATGCCGTGCCGGGTGGCCAAGTCGATCAGCTCCTTGACCAGCTCGTCGTTCTTGCCTTTGAGATCCATCTCGTCGATGATCTCCCCCACGCGACGAACGGCCCAGAGCTTTTCGATGAAGGCGAACGTGCCGTCACGGCTCTTCTTGGCCAGCTTGGCCGGGAAGTCGAACTTTTGCTCCTCGCCGCCGACCGATCCCGTGACGACGACCTTCGCCGTACCCGGCTTCTTGTAGCGGCCGACCACGACCAGTTGCTCGCCGGCAAAGAGGTCGAAGGACCCCTTCGGATAGACGCGATTGACCGGCTTGCCCTCTTCGGTCTTGACCTCGTCGAGGGTGAACTCCAGCCCGACGTCGGTCATCACGGGCGACTGGATCCGGCGGTAGAGCCGGCTGACGCGGTCTTCGATGTCTTCGTCGGGCCGAACGTACTCGCTCTGGCCGAAGTTGGCGCGGACGAGCTTGTCCAAGAGCCGGCTGTTGACGTCGTAGCCCACGCCGAACGAAAAAATCCGCGCCCGGACCTGGTTGGCCTCCTTGGCGTTGTCGACGATCTCCATCTCGTTGGTCACGCCGGCCGTGGGGAGCCCGTCGGTCAGGAACAGCACGTAGCTGGGCCGGTCGGAATCCTGGAGTTGGCCGAGCGCCGCGGCCAGCGCGCCGTCGATGTTCGTGCTCCCGCCGGCGTAGATGCCCTCGATGAAGCCGAGGGCCGCCTTGCGCGTGTCGTCGTCGAATTTTTCAAGCTCCGGCCGGAACGATTCGACCTGACTGTCGTAGGCCACAATGTTGAACAGGTCGCCCTCGCTCAAGTTATTGAGCACGAACTTCAAGGCCCCCCGCGCCTGCTCGATCTTCCCTCCCGACATGCTCCCCGAGCGGTCGACCGCGAAAACGACCGTTTTCTTGGGCGGTTTCTCGTCGGGGGCCTTGATCTTCGGGCTGGTGAGGAGGAGGAAGTAGCCGTCCTTTTTGTTGTCGGGCCGGTAGCTCAGCACGCGGGTGCTCACCTTGCCCCCACCCATGTCGTAGAACAGGCGGAAATCGGAGGAGGGCACCTCGTTTTCGGACGTGTACTCGATTGTGGCGTGACGGTCGTCGGGCCGCTTGATCTTGACCGAATGGGTCGGGCTGTAGACGTTCTTGATCTCCTCGCGGCTCTCGATCGTCGCCCGAACGTGGACCTTTTCCACCGCGTGCGACGTGTACTTCGCCGTGCTCAGCGGAAAGAGGAAATCGGTGAGCCCTTCCTGCATGCGCAACAGTTGCGAGTAGCGCAGCGACACGGTCCGTTTCGCCCCGGCCGGAACCGGAAAGACGCTCGTCTTGAACAGCCCCGTGCCGATCCACTCCAACAGGGCCGGGTCCTTGTTCTTGCGGACGATGTCTTCATAGAGCCGCCGGGCCTCCTCGGCGCCCATCAGCTTCGCCGGATGCTCCTTGCCGTCGACCAGGAGCGTCATCTGGTCGACCGCTCCGTCGTAAGGCAGCGGAAAGATGAACGAGACTTCCAGTTGGCGGCTCCCCGTGTTCACAAACGATTGCGACACCTGCACTTGGGCCACCTGGTCGAGCAGCCGGGCATGGACCTCCAGCTCCTGGATTTTGTAGCTCGTCGGCGGTGGCGGGGGGACCGGCCGGGGGAAGGGAGGATGGGGAGGGTGCGGGGGCGGCCAGATGATGATCGGCCGCGGCAAACGCACCTGCTGAGCGGGGTCGACCACGACCAGCAAACCCTGTCCCCAGGCAAAAGCCGGCGCCAGCACCAGCGCCGACACGAGCAGACATCGGATCATCCGGTTCATCGCCACGCTCTCCTCATTTTCGAGAAATCGGGTCGCCAGCTATATCTTTCAGACGATCCGAACCCCAGGAAAGTTCCCCGGGCCGCGCGAACGCGAGAGCACCCGGCCGACGGACCGTTTGGACAGGTCGGTTATGATTCACACGGGTAGGTTATGCTTCAGCATATCGGATAGGCTGGGTCCCAGCAGGTCGGAGCGGAGGACGATATGCTGAAGCATAACCTACCCGGGCTCGCCCGAGCTGGAGTCTAG
>JBDRTC010000964.1:0-4909 GCA_043824335.1 Planctomycetota bacterium
TGCGAATCCAAGCTCCGCGAAGTGGAGGGCGACGAAGGCCCCAACGTGAAATACTTCCAGGCGAGGCGCCTCCTGGATCGGGCGAAGAGCCTCGAAGAGATCGAGCCGATCGAGGCGTTGCAGGACGAGATTGAAGCCGAGCGGCCCGAGTGGGCCGCCGCCCACCTCCTGGAGGGCTTGATCCTGGAGCGGCGGGGCCGGCTGCACCAGGCGAGCCGGGCTCTCGGCGACGCCGTCGAGGCCTACAACGAAGCAATCGAAGCGTATAAGGAAGCGATCCGCCTGGGCAACCGGAGCGTCACCGTCTACCAGCGGCTGATCGGGCTTGTCTATGAAACGCGGCGCTTCGACGAGGCCGACCAATACCTGACCGAGTTCCAGGACCTGGGCTTCGCTTTTGAGGAGGCCACGCCGCTGGAAACCGGCATCGCCGTGGGACTCGCCCTGACGTCTCCCGCCACCGACCTCAGGGCACGAGGCGAAAAGTTGGACCTTGCCATAGAGGCCGCAGAGCGGAGCGTGGCGAAGCGCCCGGAAGACGCGCTGCAACACACCTTGCTTGCCAACCTCTTGTTCCTCGCCAGCCAGAACGCCCTGGCCCGAAGCCAAGAGGCAACGGGGGAGAAAGCCGCGAGCCTGAAAGAGAAGGCAACCACACTGAAAACGGGGGCGGAGGCCAAGTTCGCGGACGCGATCAAATTGGACCCGACTGACCTGCGCGTACACTACGCCCAGTTCGATTACCTCGTGCGGAGCGGGCAGCGCCGATCGGCCACCGAAGGTGAGCTGACGGACGAGGAGAAGGAAGATGAGCCAACGTTGACCGCCGAGGCAAAGATAGAGGAGCTGGAAAAGAAGGGCGGTCTGGTCAGGCACGAACAGGCCCTTGTCGTGGGCTACATGTACGAACGGCTCGGTGAGCGGGAGAAGGCGGAACAGAGCTACCGCGAGGCAGACAAGATCGTTCAAGAACTGGATGAGCAGGCTCCTTCTCCCAAGACGTTCGCCCTGAAAATCGCCGTGAAGAAACGGCTCGCGGCGCTATTGTCGCAAAGCGATCTCGCCGAAGCTACGGAGGTGTATCGCGAGATCAACCGGTTGCAGCCCGGCTCAAGCTCGGCCGTGCAATCGCTTGCCGCGGCTTTAGCCGTGCAGTCGATCGGCAGATACGACGAGGAAGGGGAAAAGCTCTGGGAAGAGTCCCAGAGGCTTCTGAAAAGTGCAGGCCCCGAAAGCGAGGATCCCAGTGCAAACCAGCGTTTGCAGGCGATCGGGCTGTTTCAGCGAGGGGGAAAGGAGAATCTCCAGGAGGCCCAGCGGCTTCTCGAGCAATTGGCGGCGGATGCCAAACGCAGTGCCGACGTCGATCATCTGGTCCTTGCCAGAATCCACGAGGCACAGTCCACACTGTATCGAGCCAAGGAGCGGGAACCGGAGGCTAACGAGGAGCTTCAGCGGGCGCGCGAGCAGCACAAGGCCCTGGTCTCCCGTCCGGACCCTAATCCTTCCTTTCTGCTTTCATTCATCGATTTTCTGCTTCGCAACGATTTGCACGACGACTCCCTCTCGTGGCGGAAAACATTCGAGGAGCTGGCGGCGAACAATGCCGACCTTCTGGCCTCGTACGTCGGCCTTCTCTTCCGTCATGGCTTGGCGGAAGAGGCCTCTCTGTCGCTGAAACACCTCGAAGAACTCGATCGCGAGAGTTTGCGAACGATCGGGCTAAGGGCTCGTTGGCTGGACGCTAGCGGGGAGCAATCGAAGATCGAGCCTTTGGTGGAAGAGGTCGCGAACAAGCTGTTGGAAGAGAAGGCCGGAGCGAGCGAAGAGGAAAGGGCCCAGACCTGCCTGCAAGTCGGCAACATCTATTCGCGCGTGAAGCTGTATGAACTCGCCGAGCCGTGGTATCGCCGTGTCGTCGAGTTGCTCCCGAAGGGGTACGCGCCCCTGGCCCTCTCGCTCGCGCTTCAGGGGCGGACGACCGAAGCGATCCGCCTCTCCAGCGAGGCCGCCAAACGGGATGGGCCCTTGGGAGCGGCCCTGGTCCTCGCTTCCGTCCTGACTCAGGGCCAACCAACCGCGGAGGACTATCAGTTCGCAGAGCCCACCCTGTCGCAGGCCGTGCAGGAAAACGGCGACAACCCCGAACTCCTGTTCGCCGTCGCCAACGTGCGAATCGTCCAGGGGCGCATCGACGACGCCATTCGCCTCTACGAAAAGGTCCTGGAACTGAGACCGAAAGACTATCGCGTTTTGAACAACCTGGCGACCATGTTGTCGGAGCAGCCCGACAGGAGAGACGAGGCGCTTCGCCGTATCGACGAGGCCATCGAGCATGCCACCCCGCTGCCCTCGCTGTTGGACACCAAGGGAACGATTTTGATCCACCTGGACAGAGCCGAGGAAGCCGTGCATTGGCTGGAAGAAGCAGTATCCGGCGCCCAGCCCGACCCGCGATTTGTCTTCCATCTCGCCGTCGCCTACGACAAGGTCGGCGAGACCGAGAAGGCTCGCAGCGCGCTCCAAAGAGCAAAAGACGGAAACCTGGAAGGCCAGATTCTCACGGATTCAGATCGGGAATTCCTGGCCGACCTGGAGCGGAAATACGGTAACGCGGAATAGACCCCGGAGGCGACCCGTGCCACTTCGAAAAAGCCTCAGCGCAACACGCCCTTCGCTGGCTCTCGGCATTGTCATCCTCGCGGCTTTGACCCTTCTCTCCGGCGCCATCCACGGGCGGATGAGCAACCGCTGGGGTCAGTCCCCGGCCTTGGCGACCGCCGCGGAGAACCTGCGGGACCTTCCCGAGCAGTTCGGAAACTGGCGGCTCCAATCGTCGGAAGAGATGAGTCAGGACGTACTCGACATGCTGGAGGAACCGGGATACGTCGTCCGGGAGTACGCCAATCAAGAAACGGCCGAGAATGTCAAGATCGCCCTTCTCGTGGGTCGCTCCGGGCCGATCTCCGTGCACACGCCCGATATCTGCTTCTCCAGCCGTGATTATTCAATCCTGGACGAGCGGAAGCGGGTGGCGATCTCGAGCGCCGCCGGCCCCGATCACGAATTCTGGGCGATGACCTTCCAAGGGAAGAATCTCGACGCGGGAATGCTCCGCGTCTACTACGCCTGGACCCCGGGCCGTCACTGGACGGCCCCCGACGACCCTCGCTTCAAGTTCGCCGACACCCGTTACCTGTACAAGATTCAGCTCGCGAGTTCCGTTGCCCCGGGCGCTGACCTTGAAACGAACGACCCGTGCCGCAATTTCCTGAAGGACTTCCTGCCGGCGGCGCAGCGCCACGTGGCGGGAGCCAACGACAACTAGAACTTGCCACGCCGGCGGCACGCTCGATCTCTCCCTCGCTTGCTTTGGCTTCGCTGGCCTCCGCACCCGAGTAACCACATCAAACCGAGTGACTTCATGAGCACGCGACCGATCCCCGCCTCCAGCAGCGACGATACGATCGGCCGCCAGCCAGAGCTGCCGTGCGTCGCGGCCGAGTGCCCGCCGGACGAGGCCGTCGAGCCGCAATATGCCTGGTTCTTTCCGTTGAAGGCCGCCGTTGAATTCGTGCTTGCCCTCGTCTTGTTGATCCTGGCGGCTCCGCTGATCCTGGCGGCCGCGGTGTTGGTGAAGCTCACGTCGCGCGGCCCGGCGTTTTATTGTCAGACGCGCCTTGGCAAGGACGGCCGCGAATTCACCGTCTACAAGCTCCGCACGATGGTCGACGACGCCGAGAAAGACACCGGACCGGTCTGGGCGGACCCCGACGATTCGCGGATCACGCCGCTCGGCTCGTTCCTCCGCTGGGCACACGTCGACGAGTTGCCGCAGCTTCTCAACGTCGTCCTCGGTCAGATGAGTCTGATCGGCCCCCGGCCGGAGCGCCCCGAATTCGCGCCCAAGCTCGAGTGGGAGTTCCCCCGATATCGCGATCGTCTGGGAATCCGCCCGGGCATGACCGGCATGGCCCAACTGCGGCTCCCGGCCGACACCGATCTGGAGAGCGTGCGGCGCAAGCTCGTCTACGACCTCTACTACGTTCGGTATGCCAACCCCTGGCTCGACTTTCGCATCCTTCTCCTCACGGGTGTCCGTGTCCTGGCCGACGTGGCCGGAACCCTCTGGATGCTCGTCGCCCTGCCGCGATGGGAAACCGTCGAGCGGCACGTCCCCGCCGTGATCGACGCCGATGCGGATTGGGACGCTTCGGAGAACGGCGACCCTTGCGCGGCCGACGACGACGTCTTGTCCGCCCGCGTGTCCCGTCAGCAAACCGAGCCGAGAAAAGCACGATAACCGCACCGTGATCCGAACTAACAACGACATCCTCAACGCCTTCACCGTGGACGTGGAAGACTACTTTCACGTCCAGGCGTTCGCCGATCGAATCGACCCGAAGAAGTGGGACGATTACGAGAGCAGGGTCATCCCCAATACCCGCAAGGTGCTCCGGATCCTCGACGAGCGCCAGGTGCGCGGCACGTTCTTCATCCTCGGCTGGGTCGCCGACCGATTCCCGGACCTCGTCCAAGAGATCCACGAGGCCGGCCACGAGATCGGCTGCCACGGCTTCTGGCACAAGCTCATTTACGAGATGTCGCCCGAGGAGTTTCGCGAAGATCTCCTTCAGGCCTCTAAGGCGATCGAAGAAGTGACCCAAGAGCGCGTTACCGCCTTCCGGGCGCCCAGCTTCTCGATCACCAAGAAATCACTCTGGGCGTTGGACATCCTCATCGAAGAAGGTTTCCAGTACGACTCGAGCATCTTTCCCGTCTATCACGATAAATACGGCATCCCTGATGCCCCGCGGTTCCCGCATCGCATCGACCACGGCAAGCGGTCGCTCCTGGAGTTCCCGCCCACGGTCTACCGCATCTGGAAATACAACCTCCCCATCGCCGG
>JBDRTC010000965.1:0-11186 GCA_043824335.1 Planctomycetota bacterium
AAAGACGCCCAAAAACTCCCCGAAGCCCTCGAAACGGCCCGATCCAGCATCCAACAAATGCTGGCCGGGTAGCCCGACGGATGCACCGGCGCGTTTTCGCGGTCGAGGGTGAGGCGAGGACTTCGACTTTCACTGCTTTGAACGGTTTCATCAATCGCCGGACTACCGGACGCGCGAGACCCTTGGTAATGAGTATCCTTCATAACGCTGGCGCCGGCTGCTCGTCGACCAGTGCTCTTGCCAGCCTGGTTGTTGCCTTTGTGACCGCGGCCGAACCGGCGTCGGCGTGGGCGGCGGAGGCCCCGCGCCGGCCCAACGTGCTGCTGGTGATGCCGGACGATCAGGGCTACGGCGACCTGGGCTTCCACGGCAACGAGCGGATCGACACGCCGGTGATGGATCGCCTGGCTCGCGAGTCCACCCGCTTCGACCGCTTCTTCGTTTGCCCGCTGTGCACGCCCAGCCGCGCCAGTCTGCTCACCGGTCGTTACTACCTGAGGACCGGCGTCGCCTCGGTCACCCGTGGGCTGGAGACCCTGCGGAGCGAGGAGGTCACCATCGCCGAGGTGCTCAAGTCGGCCGGCTACGCCACCGGCTGTTTTGGCAAGTGGCACTTGGGCGAACACTACCCGAACCATCCCAACGGGCAGGGCTTCGATGAGTTTTTCGGCATGCCCACGGGCCACTGGGACAACTATTTCGATCCCGTGCTCGATCACAACGGCCGGCCCGTGCGGACCACCGGCTACATCACCGACGTGTTGACCGATGCGGCAATCCGGTTCGTGGAAGAGCATCGCGACCGGCCCTTCTTCTGCTATGTGCCGTACAACGCGCCGCACACGCCCCTTCAGGTATCCGACGCCTACTTCGACAAGTACAAGGCGCGCGGCCTCGACGACCGCACCGCCGCCATCTACGGGATGGTCGAGAACATCGACGAAAACCTGGGCCGGCTGATCGGGAAGCTCGACGAGTTGGAACTGGCCGAGAACACCATCGTGCTCTTTCTCTCCGACAACGGGCCCGAGGGCCCCGAAGGGAGCCGCTACAACGCCGGCATGCGGGGAATGAAGGGCCGAGTGCACGAGGGCGGGGTGCGCGTGCCGCTGTTCGTTCGCTGGCCGGGCAGGATCAGGGCCGGCGCGGTGGTCGGCCGGATCGCCGCCCACGTCGACCTCTTGCCCACGATCGCGGAGCTGTGCAAAGTGCCGATGCCCGAAACCAGGCCCCTGGACGGCCGGAGCCTGGTGCCGCTCGTCGAAGGGCAAGCCGGCGACTGGCCGGACCGGATGATCTTCTCTCGGATGCCCAACTGGAAACGCCTGGTCAGTTATCGAGAGCCCGTGATCGACGACCTTGAGCCGTTTCCCGCCGCCGTGCGGACCCAGCGCTGGCGAATCGTCAACGAGGGCTCCGGCTGGGAGCTTTACGACATGACGGCCGACCCCGGCCAAACCACCAACGTCGCGCCCGAGAACCCCAAGATCGTCGATCGGCTGACGAATGCTTACCAGGCGTGGTTCTCCGACGTAACCCGAGAGCCGATCGAGCGGCCGCCGATCCCCGTCGGCTACCCCGAGCGGCCGGCCGTCGAGCTACCCGCCCCGGAGGCGTATTTCACCGGCCGTGTTCGCTGGTACAACCAACACGGCTTCGCGCACGACTGGCTCACGGGCTGGACGAACACCGAAGACGAGATTTGGTGGGAGGTCGACGTTGCTAGCGCCGGCCGCTACGAGGTGACGCTGATGGTCACGTGCCCGCCGGAGGCGATAGGCACCACGCTGCGGGTCGAGGCCGCCGGTTCGGCTGTGGAAGGCTCGATCCAAAGGGCCTACGATCCCCAGCCGGTGCTCCGTCCCAGCCGACAGCGGAAGAACCGATACACGCAAACCTTTGCCCCGCTCAAGCTCGGCCAGATCCAACTGGGCACGGGCCGGGTGCGTATTACGCTCAAAGCGCTCGACAAGCCGGCCGAACGCGTGTGCGATTTGAAGTCACTATGGCTTGAGCGGCTGGACTGACGAGCGGGAAGAAAGGAACAAGACATGTCCGCCTTTTTTACCCCGGGACCGATGGAACTCCTCATCATCTTGGTGATGGGACTCGTCTGTCTCGGGGTACCGGTCGCAGCATTGGTTGCCGTCCTTATGATCGCTCGCAAGTCGGGCGGGTCGGCGTCCGACGCTCCCCCTTGCTCCAACTGCGGCAGCCACGTCGTGCCCGGGGGCCGGTTCTGCCATCAGTGCGGCAACCCGCTTGAGCCGCAGTCCGTTTAGCGGCCGACGGCACGTCGGCCCTGAATTGAAGTTCCTCGCAGGGTGCGTGAAACTGGAGTTCCTCGTAGGGTGCGTGAAACGCACCGGAATCCTTCAGCCCTGAGCGTGAGCGTTCGTCTTCTCGACCAGCTCACGGACCTTCGCCTCATCGACCCGCACGCCCAGCCCGGGGCCGCTCGGCACTTGGGCCGTGCCGTCGGTGATCTTGAGGGGTTCGAGGAGCACGTCGGCGGCGAGGAACTGGGGGCCGTTTAGCGCGGCCGGTTTGCCCAGGGCGAATGCCCCATAGAGGCCGAGGTTTGCCGCCAGGGAGATATCGGGGTCGCACAGCCCGCTTCCCAGCCACAGGAGCCCGGCGTCCAGGAGAATCTCGATTTGCCGCTTGGCCGCAAAGAGTCCCCCGGTTCGCGAGGCCTTCATCGCCAGCCCGTCGAGCATCTTGAGGCGGATGAACTCCCCCAATTCGACCGGCGAAATGACGCCTTCGTCCATCAGGATCGGCAGGGCGCCTTGCTTCTTGAGCGCCTGGTAGCCGCGAATCCGGTTGGGCTTGAGCGGCGCTTCGAGCACGTCGACGCCCGCCTCGGCCAGCTTCGGGGCGGCCGCAAGGGCCGCATCGAGGTCGTATCCCCCGTTGGCGTCCGCCCAGAGGAAGCCGTTCGGAACGAGCCGGCGCACGCGCCGGGCCAGCTCGACGTCGAACTTCGGGTCCGGCGCAACCTTGATGTTGAAATGGCGGTAGCCGCGCTTCCGGCCGGCGTCGATGAGGGGGTCGACCTCGTCGAGCGTTCGTGGGTTAAGGGTCCAGCTCAGCGTGAGCGGCCCGCCGCGGGGTTTGCCCCACATTTCCGCAAGCGAGCGCCCGGTGAGATTACCCGCCAGATCGTGAAGCGCCAGGTCGAGCCCGGCCCGGGCGATCGGCATGGCGGTGGTGAAGCTGGGGGCCAGGCCGCGGTCCATCGCCCGATGGGCCCCGGGAATGTCGCGCGGGTCGTGTCCCACGAGCGTGGGCGCCAGATAGTCGCGGATGACGATGGTGGCCGTTTCGAGCGTCTCGTGGCTCCAGGTGTGGATCGGCACGCTCTGCCCCCAGCCGACCGTGCCGTCGTCGGCCGTCATCTTGACGATCACCGCCGCCCGGCCGTACTCGCCCTGCGGGCCCTTGAAGAACTTGAAGTAGCCCACGGTCGGGTAGCGGACGGGAAACACCTCGATTTGCTCGATTTTCACGTCGGCCTTTCCGTTGGGCGCGCCCGCACAGGCGACTGCCGCGGACCAGCCCAGCGGGGCCGTCGCCGATGCGGCCAAGAAACCACGCCGGGTCACCGAGTGCCGCTTCTTCGCCATCGTTTTCCCGATCACAGTTCACCGTTGAGATACGAATCATACCGCTGGGCCACCTTGCCCGTCTTCACGTCGCCGCGGTGGACGAGCACGCCGACGCGGCGCGCGAGCGACTCGCCCTTTTTTAGCGTGAAGGGTTTCCCGCTCTTGGCGTCGACCCGGCGGGGGCCGAAGCAGCCGTAATCGCGGGTGAGCCACCAGTGGGGCTGGTCGTTGTCCGAGTGGCTGAAGACGGCCAGCCCTTCCGTGTCGCCCTCGATGGTGTTCGTGTAATCGACCCAGGTAGCCTCTTTGCCGTTGGTTCCCACCTGGTTCACTCCGCCCTCGGAGTTGGTGATCGTGCCGCCCTGCTCGACCGAAAACGGCGGGTCCATGCGGATGTAGGGCCAGGCGTAGTGGACCCAATCGCTGGTAAAGGTGACGTCGCCGTAGGAG
The DNA here is from genome assembly GCA_043824335.1 of Planctomycetota bacterium. Taxonomy (GTDB): domain Bacteria; phylum Planctomycetota; class Planctomycetia; order Pirellulales; family Thermoguttaceae; genus JBDRTC01. The sequence goes on from JBDRTC010000965.1 coordinate 4,062, forward strand.
GCGGTGACCGTGAAGGTGACATCAAGGAAATACTCCGCGTCGCCGAGGGCCACCACCCGCATGCTGCGCGATTCGTCGAGGACCGGCTTGTCGTCGTCCATCTCCCAGACGAGTTTTGAGCGGATCACCGGTTCTTCCGGCGTGCCTTCCTCCGGCAAGAACTCGACGTGCCGCACGTGGTCGTGAAACGGCGGCTTGGGGTCGTTGCGGTCCTCGCAACTGTAGAGGCAGGCGTAGAAGCTCACGTCGCGCTGGCCCTCCAGGTGCACGCGGTCGCCGAACCAGAACGAGCGGTGGTGCGGATAGGGCGTGGGATGCTGGACCGTCATCGACTTGCCCGAGGGGCTTCGCACCGGGTAGTAGTGCGGCAGATCCAGATCGGCACTGTACTGGTAAGCGATCGCCTCGCGCCCGTCGATTACCACGCGGAGCCGGCCGGCCTGGTCGTCGCGATCGAGCTGGATGCGTTGAGAGGCAGCGGCCTCGGCCTTCGGCGCCTCGGCCGCAGTCCCAAGCTTCCACGCGGGAAAGACGGCAACGAACAAAGAAACGCACGCAACCAATCCCCTTCGTAATCCGATGGACGAAGTCTCTTGTAACTGACGGTGAATCATCGCGGGAGTCCCTCCTGTGCTTCGTTCTATTTCGCTATTCCGCAGGCGCTCCGGTTGGTGCGGCAGTTGTACTGCCGCACCTCCGCTGGGGCAGCAGTACAACTGCTACCCCAACCGGCGCGGGAGTCCCTCCTATGCTTTGTTCTGTTTCACTATTCCGCGGGCGTGACGAATCGGCCGGTGGCCGCCGACTCGTAGGCGGCCATGAGGACCTTCACGGCCCGGGCCCCGTGGTCGGCCGAGACGTCGCCTTGCCGTCCCTCTTCGATGCCGTCGAGAAAGTGGGCCGCGTCGCTTCTGTCCGTGCCCGGCAGTGTGACCCACGCCTGCTTGGGCGCCCCGTCGACCTCTTCATAGGTGCTCTTCCAGAAGCCCATGGGATCTTCCGGGTGACGCTTTGGCGGCAGCCAGGGGTTTTCATCGGCCCACGTTTCCAGGCGAGGCCGGGAGGCGTCGATCGAGGCCACGCGGCGGCTGCCGATCAGGCAGGTGCGATTCATTCCGCCCATGGGGTGCGAGCGCCAGCCGGTCCGTCCGGCGGCCAGCGTGGCAATCATCCCGCCTTCCAACTCCATCAGGACGACGCCGAAGTCCTCCATGTCGTTCCGCTTGTGCTCGGCGAAGAAGTAGTTGGCCGTCACGGCCCACACGCGGCGCACGCGGCGGCCCAGGAGCCAATCGAGCAGGACAAACTGGTAGACGCCCACGTTGTATAGCTCCCGTTTCGAGTCGACCAGCTCGAAGCGCCGGGGGTTCTTCTGTTCGACGCGGGGTTTGTCGATCGGCACGGTGCCGGCCGGCCCTTTGGCGAACGTGAGGTCGAAGTGCAGGGCCTTCAACTCGCCGAACGATCCGGAATCGACGAGTTGCCGGAGCCGGGCGGAGGCGGGCCAGTGGACCTGGCTGAACATCTGGCTCACCACGCCCGACGTGCGGACCGCCGCCGCGACCGCCTCGGCCTCCTCGACCGACGCCGTCATCGGCTTGTCCAGATAAAGATGCTTGCCGGCCTCGGCCGAGCGGACCATCACCCGGGCGCGACGCTCCGGCTCGGCGCACACGCTCACGATGTGCACGTCCTCCCGGGCGAGCGCCTCGTTCAGGTCCGCGATCAAAGGGATGCCCAGGCGCTGGGCCAGCTTCTGGTTGAGCGCTCGGCGGCGCTGGGGCACGTCGGGCTCGTCGGTCAGGCCGATCAGCCGGCAGCGGGGATCGGCCGCCAGGTCCTCGGCGTAGTTTTCCTGGTGCGTGTGGGCGCCGGCCACCAGAAGCACGCCGTAAGGCGGCTTGGTGCGGATCGGCCGCGCTGGCGTGTCCGGCGCCTGATCGGCGACACGTTGCGGGGCCTCGACTGCCGGCGCCTCCTCCGGCGCCACGCCGCCGGCCAACGAGACCGGGCCGTGGGACTCAAGCGATCGGCGCACGGCGTCGAGCAATTGCCGGGCGGCCGGGGACGGAGCCCCCTCGGGCAATGCATCGCCCGACGCTGGTTCCGGCCCCGGCTCCCAGGACAAGACGCCGCGGTTGCCTACCACGACGACTTCCACGAGAGGCCGCCCTCGGCCGTGCGTTCCGGCGCTCACCAGTGCGGTTTGACCTTGGCGGAACTCCATCAAGACGCTCACCTGGCCCGACTGAAACCCGCCCAGGGCCGCCAACCGGCGGACGTCGGCATCGAGCCAGCGCGAGGCGGCTTCCAAGGCCCGGGCAAGCCGGGATTCGACCGCATCGATCTCGGACGTGCCGTGGTCTACAATTCGGACCGAGACCGGCGTGCCGATGCGTCTTGCCCGAAGGGCGGTTATGACAGCTTCGTTTGCCGCGGTGATACCCACTGGAGAGTCTTCTCGTGATCGTCGTCCGAAGGGGAAGGCAGTTGCAGAGCCACAAGCCACATTCGCAACGTCGCCCCAGGTTAGCACGGCGGGAAATGGGTGTCAAACATGGAGCCCCACACACTGCGGCAAAGCGGCACATTGACTGACCGTGTTCGAGAATTCGAGCCGAGTGTTGGGGCGGCAGTTGTACTGCCGTCTCGTCGAGGGCATCCTCCGGCGTGGCGTGCGGCGGTACAACTGCCGCACGAACGACTCTTTCGCTTGCCCGTCAGCGGGTGAGCATCTCGATCCGTTCGTCGCGGTCGACGGGCAATTCCGGGTCTTCGGAGAGTCGGACGACGTCCGTCTCGGGGGTTTCTGGCATGGCGAGCCTGGCGTAGACCAAGTACAAGACCGGAACGATGAGGAGCACGAGCACCGTGGTCAGCAAGAGGCCGAAGCAGAGGCTGTTGGCCATGGGGATCAAGACCTGGGCCTGGAAGGAAGTCTCGAACAAGAGAGGCGCCAGCGCGGCAATCGTGGTCAGCGACGTCAGCATCACCGCGCGAAACCGGCGTCGACCCGAATCGACAAGCGCCTCCCGCAAGGGAACGCCGGCCCGTACGCGGCGGTTGATGAAGTCGATCAGCACGATCGAGTCGTTCACGACCACGCCGGTCAACGCCACGAGCCCGAAAAGGCTGAAGAGGGTGACTTCCAAGCCCATGACCCAGTGGCCTGCAAAGGCACCGATAGTCCCAAAGGGGATGATCAGGAGGATGAGCACCGGCTGGAGATAGGAGCGGAACTTGAGCGTGAGAATCGCAAACATGACCACCAGGGCCACGGCAAGCCCCCGGATCAGGCCGGCGACCGACTCGGCCGTCTGTTCCTGCTGCCCTTCCCATCGCACTTGGATGCCCGCGTACTCAGGCTTCGCCAAGAGCTTGGGCAGAAAGTTCTTTTTCAGATCGGCAACGGCCTTTTGTGCCGTGCCCTTGCCTTTCGTCTCGTCGACGTCGGCCGTAATCGTGATCGACCGGAGCTGGTCCTGGCGGTTGATCGTCGAGTAGCCGCGCCGGACCTCCACCTCGGCCAGCTCGGTCAAAGGGCGTTCGGGGCTGGCCGAGCCGCCGGAGAATCGGCTCGAGCCGCCGGCTGCGGAGCTTCGCATCAGTTCCCTGCGGATGAGGTCGAGGACCGGCGGGGCGGTGCGCACGCGGATCTCGTCGAAGTCGGCCAGGCTATGACGCTGGTCGCGGGGATAGCGGACCATGAGCTTCACTTCGTGCCGCCCGCGCTGAAGCCGCATCACCTCTTCCCCGTAGTACGAGGCCCGCACGGTCTCGGCCAGGTCGGCCAGCGAGATGCCCATCGCCTTGGCCCGGTCCTTCACCTTGAGCTGGAATTCCCACTTTCCCGGGCGGGAGTCGTCGGCGACGTCGAACACGCCGTACGGTTCCTGATACTCCTTCAGCTTCGCCTTACACAGCTCGACCACTTCTTCCATGGCCGCCATCCGGTCGGCGGGAGCCAGCAGCTTGAATTCAATGGGGGTTCCTCCGGGGCCGTGTTGCGTGCCGCGGAAGGTGACGCTCTCGGCGCCGGGGAACTTGCCCGCCTCCTCCCGCCACTTAGCGACGATCTCCGTGCTCTGGAGGCTCCTCTCAGACGTCTCGACAAGTTCCACGCTGAGGTTCCCCACGTGGCTTCCCGAAGGGTTGACCTGTGGGCCGATCGCGTCGCTGACCGACACGCCGCCGACCGCCCGGTGAATGAGCGTGATGAACGACTTGCCCGGTGGTGAGAGTTTCGCTTTCGCATCGACCTGCCTGACGGCCTCCTCCAGGCGCCGGGTCGCCTCGTCGGTGACCGAGGCCGGCGTTCCGTCGGGATAGACGATCGTCGCTTCGACGGAAGTCGAGTCAAGCTTCGGAAAGGCGTTAAACGGCATCTTGCGCGCCCAGCCAATAGACGCCATGAGAACCGCCGCCGCCACGCTGAGCACGAGCCACGGGTTCCCCAGCGACCAGCGAAGCGCGGGCAGGTAGACCCGCTCGATGAACGCATCCAGCAGTCGGCTGGAGACGACGTTCGACCACGCGATTCCCTCGGTCAGTCGCCTGAGCGGATAGACGGCCTGGGCCGCAACCACCAGCGCCGCCGGCACCAATGCCGCGTAGGCCAGCCACGCGAGCACGGCCGGCTGCCAGGGCGTGACCGTCCAGGGGAGCGGCTGGGGGCGGAGGAGGTGGGCGAGGAAAACCGTTACCGCCAGCACCAACAGCGCCGAGGTGAGGGGGATCGGCAGCTCCGACCAGCGACGGTACACGCGGGCGAACAGCCTCCTTCTCGCACCGCCGCGCTCGCCGTGCACCATATGGCAAGGCAGGATCAGCGCGCTTTCAACCAGGGAGAACATCAGCATTGCAATTACGGCCACGGGCATCACGGCGATGAACTTGCCCATCACGCCGGGCACAAACAACAGCGGTACAAAGGCGACGATCGTGGTGGTGACCGAGGCCACGACCGAAGGCAACACCTCGTGGGCGCCGTCGACCGCCGCCTCAAGCGGACTCTTGCCCATTTGCCGGTGCGAGAAGATGTTCTCGCCGATCACGATCGCGTCGTCGACCAGGATTCCCAGGGCCATCAGAAACGCGAACATGGAGAGCATGTTCAAGGTCTGACCGCCCGAATACAGGATCCAGCACGCCCCCAACATCGAAACCGGGATTCCCAGCGCGACCCAGAACGCCACGCGCAATTCCAGAAACACGGCCAGCACGATCAGGACGAGGATCAACCCCTGAAGGCCGTTCTTGGCCAGCAGGTCGAGACGGTCCTTGACCATCACCGACATGTCGGACCATTGGGCCAGCTCGTAGCCTTCCGGGAGCTCGAACCCGCCCGGCGTTCCCGCCGAGGCGAGGAACTGTTTCACGTCGCCGACGATCGCCAAGAGGTCCTCGTTGGCGGTCTTGTCGATGGAGATCACGAGCCCGGGACGGCCGTTGATGCGGTTGATGGCAGTGGTGTCGACGAACTCGTCGCGCACGGCGCCCAGGTCGCCCACCGTGAGCACGACGCCGCCGGGCCGGGTCACCAACGGAATCTCGGCGATCTGGCGACCGACGAGCTGCCGGTTCTTGCCTCGGAGGAGCACTTCCTGGGAATCCGTTTTCATGGTGCCGCCGGGCAGCTCGACGTTCTGTCGGCGGACGATGCGGGCGACATCTTGCAGGGTCAGTCCGTACTCGCGCAAGGTCGACTCGGGAATCTCGATGTCAATCTGGTAGTCGCGCCCCCCGATGATGTTCGCCTGGGAAACGCTCGGCAGATGCAACAGGGCATCGCGGAGCTTTTCGGTCACCTCGCGGAGCTTAACCTCCGCGTCGGGATCGTCGGTGTCGGGCCCGATCACCCCCACTCGGATCGCCACCTGGCGGAGGGTGATCTGCTTGACCTCCGCGTCTTCGGCCAGCTCGGGAAAACTGGGGATGCGATCGACCTCGGAGCGGATTTCGTTGAGGATCTTCTGGGCGTCCGGAACGTTGGCCTCCAACTCCAGCACGACCGTTCCCGAACCCTCCCGGGCCATCGCATATTGCTTCTTGATCCCGTCGACCGACCGGACGGCCTCCTCGATCTTCTGGCAGATGCCTTCTTCGACCTCTTCCGGGCTTGCTCCGGGATAGGGCACGGTGACAAGAACGATCTCCAGCTCGAATTCAGGAAACAGCTCCCGGTGCGTCAGGATCAGGCTGACGGCCCCGACCAGCATGATGCTCACCATCAGGGTGTTCATCGCCGGAGTGTTTCGGATTGCCCAGCGGAGGACGGATTTCATCGGTCTATTTGCTCCGTGACGGCCATACCCTGTTGCACTTCAGCGAGCGGGCTGACGACGACCGGATCGCCGTCTTTCAGTGGTCCGGCCAGAACGATCACCGCGTCGTCGGCCGTTTGGACCACGTGGACGTCGAGGATCGCCAGCTTCCCCCCCCGGACCACCCAGACCTTGTTTCCCGGACGAACCGCCGCTGGGGGAATTCGCACCAACTTGGCCCGCGGATTGGCGTGGATCTTCACGGACACGTACATCCCCCGGACCAGCGCCGGCGGACGCGTTTCCCGGCACAACAGCTCGTCGCCCTCCCGCACGCAGCCCTTGCGCGGATCGTCGACCACCACCCGGCACGGGACGGTCCGCGTCGTTTCATCCAAGCCGATCCCGTCGTAGCGAGAAAGCACCCCGTTCCACTCGTATGCCTGATCCTCGATGCGATAGACCACCACAGCCGACGCCGGCGGAACCTGGTACGCGGCGCCGGGCACGTTTGACTCGTCTTCGAGCGTGCCGCCCATCTCATTCCACAGCCAGTACAGTTCGTCGACACGGAGATTGCACTTCACCTCCACCTTGGACGTGTCCTCGAAGGTCACCAGCGGCGTGCCCTTCCTCACGTAGTCGCCCTTTTCAACCAGGTCGCTGACGATCACGCCGTCGGCGTCGTCGGGGCTGTAGAGTTCCGTGCGCTCGAGGTCCAGTTCGGCCTTCTCGAGCAACACGGCCGCGTGCTCCTTCGCCGCGGTCAGACGGCCGCGCCGCTCTTCGAGCACCCGGAGCTGGCTGTCGAGCGTCTCCAAGGCGTTCTCCGCTTGGAGTTTAGTCAGCGACGCCTGGCCCA
>JBDRTC010000966.1:0-6693 GCA_043824335.1 Planctomycetota bacterium
GGCACTAGCAGAATGCACTGGCTGACAAGCAGCCAGTGCCACCCGAGTGACGGTTAAACATGCGAAGGAGTTTGCTATGAGAGGCATCTTGGTTCCGCTCTGTGTCACCCTCCTGACGGGCTGGGCTCGTGCCGATGAGAAACCGGCTGAGGAGAAAGGATTCGTGTCGCTCTTCGATGGCAAGACGTTCGAGGGGTGGGAAGGGAATCTTGACGTCTTTCGCATCGAGGACGGGGCGATCGTCGGCGGGAGCTTGAAAGGGCCGGTCGCGCGGAACGAGTTTCTCTGCGCCGTCAAAGAGTACGGCGACTTTGAGATCAGGCTGAAGTTCAAGGTCCTGGGCAAGGGGGCCAACGCGGGCGTGCAGGTTCGCAGCCGGCGGGTCCCGAACCATCACGAGATGATCGGCTACCAGCCCGACCTGGGCGAGGGATGGTGGGGCTGCCTCTACGACGAATCGCGGCGCCGCAAGGTGCTGGCCGGCCCGCCCGCGGAGGAGCGGAACAAGATCATCAAGCACGACGACTGGAACGAGTACGTCATTCGCTGCCAGGGTCCGAGGATCCAGCTCCGGATCAACGGCCACCCAACGGTCGACTACACCGAGCCCGACCCCGCGATCCCGCAGACGGGCCTCATCGGCCTTCAAATCCACGGCGGCCCGCCCAGCGAGGCGTGGTACAAGGAGATTCGGATCAAGGAGTTGGGGGAGCAGTAGGCAGTAGGCGCCGGGCGGTAGGCAAGGTCGGCTTGCCGCAATCGGATCGGTCCTCTATGCTTGCCACACGGTAAAGTCTCCGGCACTCTCCGCCGCCCACTTCCCTCTGCCTACTGCTACCCATGACGGCACCCAGCTTCCTCTATTTTGACCTCGGCAAGGTCCTGGCCAACTTTGACGTGGGGCGGATGTATCGACAGGTCGGGGACGTGGCGGGCATCGAGCCGGAGCGGGTCCGGGAGGTGCTGTTTCGGGGCGGGCTGCAAAAGGAGTCCGAGCTGGGCCGGATCTCGGAACAAGATTTCTACGAGGCCTTCTGCGAGAGAACCGGCACGCGCGCCGATCGCCAGTCGCTTGAGCTTGCCGGGAGCGACATCTTCGCGCTGAATGAAGACATCCTGCCCGTGGTCGCCGGGCTCGACCGCGCCGGCTATCGGCTGGGCATCCTGTCGAACACCTGCCGCAGCCATTGGAAACACTGCGCCCGACGGTTCCCGGTTCTCACGGAGTCGTTTCGGGTGTACGCCTTGAGCTACGAGATTCGGGCGGCCAAGCCCGACGCCGCCATCTTCCGGGCCGCCGCGGAGTTGGCGGGAGTGCCGCCGGAGGAAATCTTCTTCACCGACGATATTGCCGAGAACGTCGACGGCGCCCGGGCCGCGGGCTTCGACGCCGTCGAGTACACTTCGGCCTCGGAGTTGGCGGCCGAGTTGCGCCGTCGGGGGTTGCGACTGGACGACTGACGGGCCTTCGAGCCTACGACGTCGCGTCCGGCGCGGCCGCCTTGCCGAGTTGATCGAGCAACTCGTCACAGCGGCGGCGCAGGGAGATCAAGGCGTCGGAAAGCTCGTCGGCTCGTGCGGCGTCGGGGGAGGCCGTCCGGCACTCTCTGGTGATTTGGTGCGAGAGGGCGTCGAGCTTCTGACCGACTTGGCGGCTCTCAAGCTCCACCGAGTCGAGACACAATTCCGGCGGGGCGGACCGGCCGTCTTTTCGCGGGTCGGGAACCTCTTCCCGGCGGATGGGAACCTCGCTGGGGGCGTCCAACCCGATGCGAATCCGGTCGCCGTATTCATCATCCCGGCGAATCGAAATCAGGGTGACGACCACGTCGTCTCCAATCATGATCCTCTCGCCGGGCTTTCGCGTCAGTACGAGCATGTCGGTCAACCAGCTTCTGATCCCTGGCCCCTGGTCTCTCGCCCCTCGCCCCTCGTCCCTCGCCCCTACTCAAAACACGTACCGGTTCACCACGTTCTCGAACAGTTCCTGCCGGCCGCTGGTGTTGGGCGTGGCGTCGCCTTTTTCGAGCATGTGTTTTTCGAGCGAGGCGAAGTCGTGCTTGCCGGCCTCGATCTCGGCGCCGACGCCGGAGTCCCACGAACCGTAACGGTCCTGGAGCATGCCGGCTAGCTCACCCTCGGCACGGATCGCGGCGGCGATTTTTAGCCCCTTGGCAAACGTGTCCATGCCGCCGACGTGTGCGTAGAAGAGGTCGACCGGCTCAAAACTCTCGCGGCGGACCTTGGCGTCGAAATTCACGCCGCCCGGGGCGACGCCGCCGTACTTCATGAAGGCGAGCATGATCTTCGTGGTGAGATAAACGTCGGTGGGGAACTGGTCGGTGTCCCAGCCCAGGAGAAGATCGCCCGTATTGGCGTCGACCGAGCCCAAAAAGCCCTGGTGGCCGGCGTATTCCAGCTCGTGCTCCACCGTGTGTCCGGCCAGGGTGGCGTGGTTGGTCTCGATGTTCAGCTTCACGTGGTCGGCCAGGTCGTACGCCCTGAGGAAGTTGATCGAGGCGGCCGCGTCGAAGTCGTACTGGTGCTTGGTCGGCTCCTTCGGCTTTGGCTCGAAGTAGAACTGGCCGGTGAAGCCGATTTGGCGGGCGTAGTCGACGGCCATGTGCATGAAGCGGGCGAGGTGGTCGAGTTCCCGCTTCATGTCGGTGTTCCAGAGGTTTTGGTATCCTTCCCGCCCGCCCCAGAACACGTATCCGCCGCCGCCCAGCTCCTTGGTCACCTCGAGGGCTTTTTTGACCTGGGCGGCCGCGTAGGCGAAGGCGTCGGCGTTGGGGCTGGTGGCCGCGCCGTGCATGTAGCGGGGATTGCTGAACAGGTTGGCCGTGCCCCAGAGGAGCCTCGCGCCAGAGCGCTCCTGCTCCTCCTTGATCACGCGGACCACCGCGTCGAGGTTCTTGTTCGTTTGGGCCAGGGAGTCGCCTTCCGGGGCGACGTCGCGGTCGTGGAAGCAGAAGAAGCCGGCGCCGAGCTTGTCGCAGAATTCGAAGAAGACCCTGACCCGGTTGACGGCGTTCTCGACCGTGTCTTCCGGCCCCTCCCAGGGACGCAACATGGTACCCGGGCCGAAGGGGTCTGCCCCGGTCCCCCGCATGGTGTGCCAGTAGGCCACGCTGAAGCGGAAATGCTCCTTCATCGGCTTGCCCTCGACGAGTTCGTTCTCGTCGTAGTGGCGAAACGCCAACGGGTTTTTGGAGTCGGGTCCTTTGAACTTGACTTTTGCGACGTCCGGGAATGCGGGCATGGGTTCCTTTCCGTACTTCGGCTGGTAATCCGCGGCCGGCGGCGAGAGCCGGCCATAAGTGTCTGGGCCATTACGTAACTGAAGTTGGCATGATGGCAAAACTCGGGTCGGCTGACAAGGGACGGCCCGAGGCGATAGTGGGTCAGTTTGAACAGTGTTATTCACAGGTGACAGTCCCAATGGGGGGATTGACACATGCTGGAGCCGTGGCTTAATTTTCACAAGTTCGATTCACGCATGATGCTAGGCGAGACGACAGACTCGGGGACGATTCCAGCTCGGCTTTTCGCTGATATTTAAGGGGATCAGCGGTGGCCAATAGCTGGCGGAGCGGTGGCCGAGTGGCTGAAGGCGCCTGACTGATAATCAGGTAATCGATCTAGCAATTGATTCATGGGTTCGAATCCCATCCGCTCCGTCCTTTTCTCTTGACTTCTTGGCTGCTTGACCGATAATACAGGCGCTAGATCGATTAACGGCCTACTCGGCCACCGCCGCACCGCCGAAATACGACGATGCGGCGTTTTTTTGCGCTCTTAGCTTCACGTGCTCCGCGACGCTTCGCGTCAGCCGTTGCGCGCAAGGTATTACGCCGCAAACGGTTAGGCGCTGCTAACGCAAAGCGTCGCTGCGTCCGTTCCCACGCGGAAGCGTGGGAACCAGAGGGGACCGACTCCCAACAGACACTGGCGGGGAGATATCGGCGCGAACCCCAGCCCGCTCCGATTGGGTGGCTTCCATAACCCACCGGCTTGAGTCCAGCTTCGGTGGCGACTAGGATCAGGATGGCGACGGCGGGCCGCGCCGAGCGTCCCAATCGTGCTTTACCTGCTCAGGAGCCCCAAATGAGCCGTTTGGATTACGTTGTGCTGGTCCTCTACTTCCTGGTGATGACCTTGATCGGCGTTCTGTCGATGCTGAAGGTCAAGAAGCAGGAGGATTTCTTCCTGGGGAGCCGCACGTTCGGCAAGCTCTTCCAGGCCTTTGCGGCGTTCGGGGCGGGAACCGGCTCGTACGATCCGGTAACGGTCGGCCGCACCACGATGACCAGCGGCCTGAGCGGCATTTGGAGCGTGCTCTTATGGCTGTTCGTCACGCCCTTCTACTGGATCACGGCCGTCTGGTATCGGCGGATGCGGCACACCACGATGGGCGATTGGTTCGTCGAGCGCTACCAGAGCAAGGCGATGGGGGTGGCTTACATGCTGTTTGCCGTGATTTTTTACATGTACTACCTGGCCCTCGGATTTACGGCCATCGGGAAGGTGGGGGCCCCGCTGGTGAACGTCGAACAGGTTTCGATTCTGGGCCTGACGCTCCCCATCGAGAATTTCCTGGTTTACATCTGCGCGTTGGTGGTGCTCGTTTACGGGGTTTTGGGCGGCTTGCGCGCGGCATACTGGACGGACCTGATCCAAGGCATCTTCATCATCCTATTGAGCGTGCTGTTGATTCCCGCCGGGCTCGACGCGTTGGTGGCCAAGGACGCTGCGGATAGAAACGTCGATCCGCTCTCGATGAGCATGATGGACGGCTTCCGCGTGATGCACGAGCAGGTGCCCGACGAGTACTTTAAGATCGTGGGAAGCACTCGCGCCAACGAGTTCCCGCTTTATTACATCGTGGCCATCACGCTTTTGAACCTGGTGGCGATCGTGGTGCACCCGCACATGGCCGTCACGGGGGGCGGGTCGGCCAAGTCGGAGCACTCCGCCCGGGTGGGATTGGTCGTGGGCAATTTCCTGAAACGGTTCTGCACGATCGGCTGGTCGATCACGATCCTCATCGTGCTGGCGCTGATGGCGGGGAATCTGGAGATTACGGACCCGGACCGCGTTTGGGGCGTGGCCGCCCGGGAGATCCTGGGCCCGCTCAACCTGGGCCTGGTGGGCCTGATGCTGGCCTGCCTGATGGCGGCCCTGATGAGTTCGGCCAGCGCCTACATGCTGATCGCCTCGGCACTGGTGGTTCGCAATTTCTACGCCGCCTACATCGACAAGAACGCCTCGGAAAAGACCTACGTGCTCTGGGGCCGGATTGTGGGTGTGGCGGTGATCCTGGGCGGCGTGATCATCTCCGTCTTCTACCAAGACGTGTTCAAGCAGTTGAAGATCGCCTGGGAAATGCCGATCCTGTTCGCCGCCATCTTCTGGGTGGGCATGTTCTGGCGTCGGGCGACCAAGTGGGCGGCCTGGGGAACGGTGCTGTTCACCTTGCTGGCGTTTCTCGTCGTGCCCGCCGTGTTGCCGATGGCCGTTCCCGGGCTGGCCACGAACCCCCAATATGCGGTCACCAACGATTTTGAGACGACGATCGTCGCCCGGCCCGCGGCACCCACCGACGTAGCCCAGCGCAAGGCGGAAATCGACCTCTGGGAAAAGAACGTCGCCGAGTGGCTCGAGGCGGATGCGGCGCGCACGCGAGAAGCCGCCGCCGATCAGTTCGGGCCCTGCCCCGAGCTACGGAAGGTGGGCCAGGAGATCCAGCAGGAATACAAGACGGGCGGCAAATCCATCTATTGGACCGACGGCGTCGAACCGGTCGGCCGGCCGGAATTCAAGGAAGTCGGGCGAAACACCGGAAGCCGAGAAGGCGAGATCGAGGTGGTGCGCACGCAGTATGACTGTTCGCTAGAGGGCAAGGGGAGCTTCCGGGTCGATTTCCTCTTGTACGACGCGCTGGGCCTGGACATGACCACGATGTCCAACGCCGCACTGGAAACCCTCCGGTTGCCCACGCGCGTGATCCTGCCCTTCGTGGTGGTGATTCTCTTGAGCCTCGTCACGCCGCGGGACAACCGGGAGCAGCTCGACCGCTTCTACGTGAAGATGAAAACGCCCGTCATTCCCGACCCCGAGGCCGACCAGCGGGAAATGGCCCTTTCCTACGAGAACCCCTCGCGCTTCGACGACCAGCGGCTCATCAAGCGGTTCGGCCTGGAGATCGGGCGGCCGAACTTTGTGGATATCGCCGGGTTCGTCGTCTGCTTCGTGATCTGCTTCTCGCTGATCTGGCTCACCGTCTGGCTGGCGAACCTGGGGAGTTGACCGGCGGGCTTTCCGGTTGGTGCGACAGTTGTACTGCCGCACCTCGGCTGGGGGCAGCAGTGCAACTGCTGCCCCAACGGAGCCAAGAACCGGGAGGTTATTCTTCGGCCGCCCCGTAGCGTCGACTCAAAGCAGGCAGCGTTTCGGGTCGTTCAGGTAGAACATCGCGTCGAGGTTTCCCGTTTCCCGGGCAACCAGGGGGCTGGGGCAGATGATCTTTAGGGGCAAGTCGTCGACCTTCTCCCCGTTGCGAACGATGAACTGGCCGATCATCAGCGACCATCCGTGGATCATGCAGCTGGGGTTGACGACCGTGGCCGCCAGCTTGCCGTCGCGAACGCCGCAAAGCCCCGCGTCCTGACCGTCGACGGCCGTGATCACCAT
>JBDRTC010000967.1:0-2876 GCA_043824335.1 Planctomycetota bacterium
GGGCAGATAGGCCGGCTCGATGTCGTCCCAAGGGCCGGAGGTCAACTGCGTCAAGTCGGTTCCGTCCGTGTTGACCTCGTAGAGGTGAAAGTGATGCGTGCCCCCTTTGCGGTAGGAGAACAGGACCTTCCCGCCGTCGTAGTGGACGCGCGGTTCCCGGAATGAGCCCTCGGGGTCGTCCAACAGCACGGTGAGCTTCTTGGTTCTCAGGTTGAACTTGCACAGCCGCGACCCGCCCGGGGCATACATCATCTTGTTCGGGTCGAGCGACCAGTGGCCGAAGTTGGCGTAGTAGTGACCGTCGTCGTACACGGCGTGGACGGCGAAGACGATCTCTTCGGCGCCATCCATTGCCCGCAGGGCCTTCTCCACCAGGGCCGGTCCTCCAGCCGGCAAGATGGGATGCCCGATCGGCGTCGCCTTGGGATTTTTTACTTCGGGAACATGCACCCCGGCTGGCTGATAATCGCCGAGACGCCCATCAGGGCCGGCGGGCTCCTCACCCCAAGTGGTACCGCCCAGCACTGCCGCGATCAAACCGACCAGTGCCAAAGCCACCCAAATCGCTTCGTTTCGCTTCATGCCTTGCTCCTTTTCACTCGGCAGGTTCACGGACACTCTTCCCATGCGGCGGCCGAAGAGTGACCTCCGCATTCCGGAAGGGGGCAGTCCCATTTTCGCTGCGAAAACCTGGACTGTCCTCAAGTTGTTTCTCGACGAATTCTAACGCGCCGGATTGTGGAGGGCAAACAGGGACCCTCGCAGGACGACGTAGACGACACCGTCAGCCGCGATAGGTGAACACTCCCCGCCCATTCGCACCGTAGCCATCACTTCCTTCTCCTTCCCGGCCGCGAAGACCAGAAACGACTTCCGTGTGACCAGGTACGCCTTGCCGTCGGCGATCAGCGTCGAACCCCAGGTTTCCTGGCTGGCGGCATGGGTCCAGCAGCACTGTCCCGTATCGGCGTCGAGGCAGTGCAGGCGGCCCGTCAGGTCGGCGGCGTACACCAGTCCGTCGGCGACGGAGACCGTGGAAAGCGTGCGATCGATCTCTTGATAGCACCAGACACGGCCGGTCTCGGTAATGTCGCCGGCCCCGGTGGCGTCGATGCAATGCAGGGCGCCGCGGCCAGCGCCGTGGCGGGGATCCCGGCCGATGGCCACGTAGACGCGGCCCCCGTGAAACACTGGGCTGCCAATGATTTCACTCATACTGAGCAGGCGTCCTTCGCGGTCGAAGTGCTTGGCCCGCTCCTTGGCCACCGCCTCTAAGTTCCCCGGCGCGTCGCGCGTCACGTCTATGTCGCCCAAGCAGTAGTTCTCCACGCCGATCCCCTTGTACTCCGGCGGATTGCAGTCGTAGGACCATACCTTCTTGAGCTTGATCGGTTTCTCGGGCACCTCGGTCAGGGCCTCGAAGGCGTAGCAGACGCCGTCGCCGCCGCCATAGAAGATAAGCGTTTTGCCATCCACCTCGCCCAAAGACGGCGGGGACCATTGCCCGTGCAACAGCCGCTTTCCGATCGTTTCGGCGTCCGTGGCGACCAGCCGGCCGGTTCGCTTGTCGAGCACGATCAGGTTGGCAGCGGCCGGGTTGGGCGGCTTGGTGGGATTGCCGTGCCAGTGGGGCCAGCGCTCGATCCCGTTGCAGGTGGAGATGTAAAGCAAGTCCCCGTGGATCAGAGCGGCGTTGCTGAAGGTGTCGGCGGGGCGGGTCATCACCTCGGTCCACATGTCGAAGACCCAAATGATGTCGGCGTCGGTCGGTTCGAGCGCGACGGCCTTTCCCGTGTCGCCGCCTTTGTACTTGGCCTCGTCGGTGAACGGTCCCTGGTTGCCGTCGGCCAGGCCGTTCACGTCGAGGCAGACGACCTCGCCCCGCTGGGTCAGCGCGTAGGCCCGGTCGCCCTCGACGGTTGTCGAGGAGCAGATGCCCCACCCGTTCTGGGCAGCACTTTGGACAAGATAGTCCCAGTGGCTGCGCTGCTCGTAATTCTCAGGCCGTAGAGGCGTGGGGAATTTCCGGGGCGGGGACGTTAGTTGCCAAAGGAGCGTCCCCGTCGCCGCGTCGAAGCATTTGACCGCGCCGCCCCTGCCCTTCGGGCCGGCCGTCCCGGCGAACACGCGGCCGTCCGCGACGGTCGGGTTGCCCCACACGGTGGCGCCCACTCGGACCTTCCATTTCACATACGGACTATCCTCCTCGGAGAGGCGGGTTGTGTCCTCGCCCGCCGCCGGCCGCAAGTCCGGCAGACCCGTCTCGGAGGAAACCATGTTGCGGTCTGCGGTCCCGCCCCATTGCGGCCAGTCCGCCGCCCGCACGTCGGCCGTCTTGGGGACACAGCATAGAGTTCCAAGGCACACTGCCAAAATCGCTCGGATCGTCGTCATTCCTGGCTCCTTCTCACTCACGGCTCAGTTCGTTGAGGAGGCGGTCCTGTCGCTGGCGGGCTGGTGCCATAAGGAACGCCAGTACACCCGGTCCGTTTCGTACACGTTGATCGGATCTTTCGTTGGATCAAAATCCGCAGGCAGGACGCCGTAGCGCTTCATTTCGCGGACGTAGTGCCTATTTGACCGAAAACCCGGCATGTCGAAACGCTTGATCTCGTCCAACTGGGCCTTGGCCGTCTGGATGCCACCAAGGATCGCCTGGTAATCCGGATCCTGGGCGTTGGCGAAGACGCGGGCGGGTTTGCCGGGCTGGCCGTCCGTCGACTTGGCCTTGCACCACTCGTAACCGCCCGCTCCCTTGGCGAGCGGGGCCAGCAGGACCATCGACTTCTCCGGGTGCGTTAGGTTGTAGAGATTCAGGCAGTGCCTGGGCACGTTCAGGTATTCCTGAGTCTTGTGGATGCCCGGACCCAGCGGCA
>JBDRTC010000968.1:0-5980 GCA_043824335.1 Planctomycetota bacterium
GGCGAATAGCGGTCACGTCCACAGCGAATCGGAGGGCGGCGCTTGACGAGGGCGGGGCGGGCGTATCAGATTGACGGAGTGGCCGGGCGAGTCGGTCGTACAGGCAGGCACAATTCTCGTGAGAGGTTGTCCGAGCATGAAATCAATCACGGGCGCAATTCTCATACTCGCAGGCGTCACTGCCGAAAGTTCGGACCCGTTGTACATACCATTGCTCCTCTTGGGGGTGCAGGCTTCCTCCTCGCCGACTTTCCGAAGGCCGTCGAATGGATCGCCAGTAACTGGAGCAGGAAGGACTAGCGGCGGGGGGGCTCGCCTTTTCTCGTTTTCTGCCCGTTTTCTCTAACACCGGGCTGAAACTGTAACACTAACGTCTTGCTGGACTGGCGAACCTTCCAAGGCCACGAGCCCCCCCCTTTGAAAGCCGGCGGAAGTCTGCCATAATGATGGATTCTTCGCGCTCATCCCGGGGCAGTCTGGCTGGGGATGGCTGAAATGACCCTGAAACCCCAAGGGAGGATTCCCATGTTCAAAAATCTCAATGCGTCGGCCTTGGGTGTATCAGGTCACCAGAGTGAGATCATTGAGTTGGCGCTCACCTACCGCTTTCAGGGGATGGACGCGGACATTGTCGAGCTTGCCACTCGGGCAGAACTCCACGGAATGCCTTACGCGCGTCGGCTGATCGACAGCGCCGCAATACACATCGGCACGTTCCGGCTCCCTCTGGAGTGGGACACCGACGACGATGTGTTCCGGCCGGAATTGGAAAAGCTGTCGGAATACGCGCAAGTGGCCGCCGAGCTCGGCTGCACGCGATGCGTGGCGACCATCGCCCCGGCCGGCGACATGCGACCTTATCACGAGAACTTCGAGTTCCATCGCCACCGGTTTTCCGACATCTTGAAGGTCCTGGAGCCCTCCAACATCCGGTTGGGGATAGGGTTTCGCGCCGCGGCAAATCTGCGCCAATCCCAGGCATTCCAGTTCATCCACGACCTGGACGCCCTGTCGCTGTTGGTCAACATGATCGGCGCGCCGAACGTCGGGATTCTCTTGGACGTTTGGGACCTGCACGTTTCCGGCGGGTCCCCTGAGAACGTGCGCGCTTTGTCGGCCGAGCAGATCGTGGCCGTCCAACTGGCCGACGTGCCGGCCGAAGACACGCCCACGGCGGAACTGACCGAGGCCTCGCGGAGGATGCCGTTAGAGGAGGGTGGGATCGATCTGCCGGCATACATCGTTGCCCTGGCCGAGATCGGCTACAAGGGGCCGGTGAGCTTCAAGCCGGACCGCAGCGCCCTCAAGGGGAGGCGGCGCGATCCGATCGTCAGGCAGGTTGCCGGGGCCATGGACATGATCTGGAAGGCCGCCGGCCTGACCCACGACGGGAAGCTTGCCGCGCCCGCCGGGAGCTAAGCGGGAGGCACTACAGATTGCACGGTGTCTTCGGGTGCCACGGGCATCTTGCCCGTACACTGGCGAGACGCCAGTGGCACCCGACCGTGCAGGCTTTTCCTTGTCCCGCCTAGCGGCCCGAGGTCTGAAGCACGGTGTTCCACTGGGAAGACGGACTGAAGCTGACCAAAGCGGACTTGGCGATCGACTTTCGTCGGCGGCAGGCTCGGGCCTTCGTCTCGCACGCCCATGCCGATCACATCGCTCGTCACGAGTACGCCCTGGCGACGCCCGAGACGGCCGCATTGTACCACTTCCGCTTGGGTCGGCGGCCAACGCTGGAAATGCCCTACCGTAGGCCGATCGAGTG
Source organism: Planctomycetota bacterium (assembly GCA_043824335.1). Classification (GTDB taxonomy): domain Bacteria; phylum Planctomycetota; class Planctomycetia; order Pirellulales; family Thermoguttaceae; genus JBDRTC01. The sequence continues at coordinate 1,769 of JBDRTC010000968.1, forward strand.
GGGCGGATTGCGCCTGACGACCTATCCGGCCGGCCACTGCCTGGGGTCGGCCATGCTCCTGGCCGAAGACGGCCGGCAGTCCCTCTTGTACACCGGCGATTTCAAGCTGGGCGAGTCGGCCACGGCCGAGAGGGCCGAGCTTCCCCGGGCCGATGTCCTGGTGATCGAGAGCACGTACGGCCATCCCGACTACCGCCTACCACCTCGGCAAGAATCGCTGGAACGGCTCTTCGAGGAGGTTGGCAAGACCCTCGAAGCGGGCGCCGTGCCCGTCGTCGAGGCATACGCCTTGGGCAAGGCCCAGGAAGTCACCCGACTGCTCAGCGATGCGGGCTTTTCCGTCTTGCAGCACAAGCAGGCCTACGCGATCAGCCGGATCTACGAGTCGTTCGGCGTCGACCTGGGCCGTTACGGCCTGCTGGGAGAAGAGCCGGCGCCGGGCCACGTGCTCGTGGTGCCGCCCCGAGCCCGACGAGCCCGGGAAAACGCCCGCGAAGTGCGGTTTGCCGTCACCGGCTGGGCCGTGGACGAGGGGGCGAAGTACCGTTTTCGCGTGGACCACGCCATCCCGCTCTCCGACCATGCCGACTACGACGAACTGTTCGAGGCGGTCGGCCGGGTCGGCGCCCGCAAGGTTTACTGCACGCACGGCCCGGAATCCTTCGTCGATCGGCTCCGCGACGCCGGTTTCGACGCCCATCCGCTGGGCCGCCCAAGCCAGGGGCGGCTTTTTTGAGGGTGATGGACGAATGCTGAATGATGCGTGATGAATGGTTGGCTTCCCCACGAAGATCCGTTATGCTACCCGCGGCTTGAGAGTGATTCTGCCCTCCATTGTCCCCCCCCAAAACACGCTTGGAGACCCGCCATGAGACGTCGTGAATTCATGCTGACGGCCGGCGCTGCGGCGCTGGGATTATCGGCTTTTCCACTCCGACGGACCGTCGCCGCTGGGGCGAAGAAGCCCAAGATCCTCTATTTCACCCGAAGTGCCGGATACGAGCATTCGGCGGTGGCCCCGATCGACGGCGGGCCGAGCATCTCGGAGAAGGTGATGACCGAGGTGGTCGCGAGGGAAGGGGTCGACGTGGTTTCGACCAAGGACGGGCGGGTGTTCGACGAGTCTTTGGACCAGTACGACGTGATCGCCTTTTACACCTGCGGCGATCTCTCGAACCCGGAAAGCAAGCAGAAGACGCCGCCCATGTCGCCCGACGGCAAGAAAAGGCTCTTGGACGCGATCGCTGCCGGCAAGGGCTTCGTGGGCTTCCACTCCGCCGCCGATTCGTTTCACTCCCAGGGCGGCCGCAACGAGATCCAGACGGAGGTCGACCCCTACGTGGCCATGATCGGGGGCGAGTTCATCAGCCACGGCCCGCAGCAGGTGGCCACGATGCGAGTCACCTCGCCCGACTTCCCGGGCATGGACGGAGTCGCCGCCTCGTTCGAGCTCAACGAGGAATGGTACGCGCTTAAGAACTTCGCCAAGGACGTGCACGTGATCCTGGTGCAGGAGACCGAGGGCATGAAGGGCGAGTGCTACCAGCGCCCGCCCTTCCCGGCCACCTGGGCCCGCAAGCACGGCGAAGGCCGCGTCTACTACACCTCGCTGGGCCACCGCCACGACGTCTGGACCAACCCCCTCTGCCAAAAGATCGTCATCGGGGGCTTCGACTGGGCCATGGGCAACGTCGACGCCGACCTCGCGCCCAACCTCGACCAAGTCACGCCCAAGGCGAGCCAGTTGACGCGGTAGCGGTCGCCCAGGTTTACCATTGGCGTTTAGCCGCCGACGGCACGTCGGCGGGAGTTGCCGCACACATCGGCTCGCCGTTCTCCATCACGTCTCTCCGTGACAAAGCGCGTCGCGGAAGGATGGCAGCGGCACGGTTCAGGAGGCGGCTTGTGGTTGTCTGCGTCTTCCGGTCGTTCCCAGCTCGACCGAGCGGCGCCACTTTGCGGTGGTGTGGCCCGAGAGATAGGTGGCCAGGGCCGTAAGCAGCAAGACGGAGGCGCACCAGCGCGGGGCCAGCGAGTGAAGCTCGCCGATGTCCAGCGGCATCGGTCGGCCCAGCGGCGTGGCCACGACGATCGCCGTGGCCATCGCGTAAACCGCGGCCACGAAGGCGAAGACGAGCGTGACGACCCACACGCTGGCCCAGTCGGGCGTGGCCAGCATCCAGAGGATGTAGAAGCCTTCCAGCGCGGCCAAGAGGAGCACGATCCGGGCCCAGTCGGGGGCGGTCGCCAGGTTGAGGTGGTCCCAGGCGGGGAACGTGCTGAAGGCGACCACCACGGCCAGGAAAAACGCCAGCCACCGAAGCGACTGGATTTTTCCTCGATCGGGCCGGTAGCAATTGGCGGGGATCAGCCGCGCCCGGCGACGGAGCCACCCCCGCGGGAGCGGTTGAAGCGGTTCCGAGGCAGCGGGCTCGTCGCGGACCTGGCCCCGCGCGGATCGGGCTTCCCCGTTGCCTGCCTGCTGAGCCCGCGGGCTCCCGATCGACTCTCGACGGTCGGCCTCCGGAAGAGGCGGAGGACCGGGTTGCGCCTCGGCCGTGCCCTCGGCGCCGCCGTCAGACATCTCCAACAGCGGGGGCTTTGAGTTGTTTGCTTTCGACCGCAGGCCGTCGCCGTCCACTTCGGGCACGATCACCCTGTGGTCGCACGCCGGACACCGGATCTCCCAGCCCGCCTTACGCCGCGGCGCCCGAAGTCGATGGCCGAGAGGGCAAAAGAACTGGATCGGCATGGGAGGTGTCTGCAAAAAACGTGCGAGCGAAGGGTCTCACTTCCAACGGAACTTTTCGTTGTCGGCCGACTCAGCGCCAATCCGTGCAAACGCCCGCCGACTGCGGTCGGCGTGGGGAGGACGCGGGGCACCCCCTTCACTGGCACCAGGGGAACCGCCCTCCCCCCCACGGACCGCAGTCCGTGGGCGTTTGGGCATGGAGCCATCGGTCCCATGCCGAGCGCTCACCAGTTTCCCTCTGGCCACCCGGTCGGTCAAGCGGTCTGGTCCAGGAAAAGAGAAAGCCCCTGGGTGGCAGGGGCTTTCTCGATGAGATTGGAGGGCTGCGGACCGGAGTGACTCGTCACTTGTCGGAGTACACCCGGGTGCTTTCTTCTTTGGTCACCGGGGCGCTTTCGCCGGTCTGCAGTCGGGCGCTGAACCGCTGGTCTCCTGGCTGGAGACCCTGGACGCGGACGCGGTAGGTAGTGTCGGCTTTGGGGGCCAGGCGGGGTAGGGGATCGAAGAGGACGCGGTTTCGGTCAGTGTCGAGGCGGTGCCGGCTGGGGCCTTCGGCGGCGACGGCCTGCATCCCCGGCGGCAAGATCGCTTCGAGCAGCACGTTGGTGGCCGCCTTCGTGCCCCGGTTGACGATCTGGATCTCGTAGGTCGTTTCCCCGCCCAGCTCGATCGGATCATCGGCGTCGACCACCCGGAACGAGATGTCGGCGACCCCTTCCACAAGGACTGGCTGCTCCCCGGTGATCGATTGGCCCGGCTCCGCGGTGCAGCTGAACCGGAGCACTTGTTCGCCCTCTTCGATCGGCAGGGCGGTCAACCGAACCGTGCCAGTCTCCTGAACGGGCAGCTCTTCCAGGTTCCAGTGGACCGTTCGGCCCGCCGGCTCATAGTGCCCGGCGTTGTTGGCGCTGACGAACTCGAAACCGGCCGGAAGCTCGGCCACGAGTTCCACGTTTCGCGCCGGCGCGGTTCCGGGGTTCGAGACCGACAACGTGTAGGTGGCTTGCCGTTCCAGGAACCGTCGTTTGGGCCCGTCCAGGGCGACGTCCAACTGCGGGGCCACGACCTCGATCTCGAGCCGGTCCTCGATCCTGAGGTTGGCGTCGGCCCGGGCGCGGAGCAGGTTGGTGAGCACGCCGGCGCCCTCGGCCGTAAGCGTCAATTCCAGTTTCCGGCTCTCGTTGGGTTTGAGATCGCCAACCTCGTAATCGAGCTCCTCGCCGGCCGGGTGGCTCAATCCGGCCGGTACGTGCTCCTCCAGCACCACGTTGGTAGCGACTCCGCTGCCGGGATTGGAAACGGTGATCACCAGTGCGATCTCTTCGCCGATCAGGGCTTGGCTCGGGGCCGACGTTTGAATCACCAGCTCCGGTCTCGTGGCAATCGTGCGGACCGAGGCGGCCGCGATGAAGGCCACCGTCGCCACGCTGCCGATCTCGCCCTCGGCTTCGGGCATCACT
>JBDRTC010000969.1:0-6040 GCA_043824335.1 Planctomycetota bacterium
CCGGCAGTCGTGCCGCTCGGCGAGCACGAGGAAGTCGTACGCCTGCAGCAGCTGGTAGTTGAACTCGAGGAAGGACAGCCCGCTCTCCGACTCGAGCCGCAGCTTGACCGACTCGGCGGAGAGCATCCGCTTCACCGAGAAGCACACGCCGATCTCGCGCAGGAACTCGACGTAGTTCAGCGCGAGCAGCCAGTCGGCGTTGTCGACCAACGTCGCCCGGTCGTCGCCGAAGTCGATGTAGCGTGAGAGATGGCCCCGCAGCGCGGCCTTGTGCGTCTCCAGCACCTCGGGCGAGAGCAGCTTTTCCTCGCGGCGGGTGCCCGACTGGCTGATGTCCATCGCCGGCCACACCCGCCGGTCGGCCAGCTTGCGGTCGAGCACCAGTTCCATGTTTCCGGTCCCCTTGAACTCCTGGAAGATCAGCTCGTCCATGCGGCTACCCGTATCGACCAGGGCCGTGCCCACGATGGTGAGGGAACCTCCCTCTTCGAACAGCCGGGCGGTGGCGAAGAGCTTCTTGGGGATGTCCATCGCCTTGATGTCCACGCCGCCGCTCATCGTGCGGCCCGTGTTCCCCACCCATTTGTTGAACGCCCTGGCCAGCCGGGTGATCGAGTCCATCAGGAGGAAGACGTCGCGGCCCATCTCCGCCAGACGCCGGCAGCGTTCCACGATCAACTGGGAGAGCCGGACGTGGCTTTCGATGTCGCGGTCGAGGCTGCTGGCGACCACTTCGGCGTCGGTGGAGCGGCAGAAGTCGGTGACTTCCTCGGGCCGCTCGTCGATCAACAGCGCGACCAGCTTGACCTCGGGATAGTTCTTCGTGATCCCCTGGGCGATGTGCTGCAGAAGGATCGTCTTGCCGGTTCGCGGCGGGGCGACGATCAGGGCCCGCTGGCCTCTTCCCAAAGGCGTGAGCAGGTCCATCACCCGGGTCGTCAGCGGCTCGGGCCCGGTCTCCAATTTCAGCCACGACTCGGGGTTGATCGGCGTCAGTTGATCGAAGGTTTTTACGTCGCGGTACTCTTCGGGCGGCATGCCGTCGACGCTGGTAATTTCCTTCAGCCGGGGGCCCTGCTGCTTGCGACCCGGCTGGACCATTCCCTGGATGTGAAGCCCCTCGCGCAAAGCGAATTTATCGATCATGCTGCCGGGGACAAAAGGATCGGTCATCTGGCGGTCGTAGCTCGCCGCGGGGTCGCGCAGAAATCCGTACCCGTTCGGGTGCATTTCCAGCACGCCGCCTCCCGGCTGCACCAGGGCGGGATCGCCGTCATCGGCCGAGTCGCTTTGACGACGGCTATCGTAAGGTTCTCTCGCCGGTTGCGACCGACCGCGATAGTTACCTCCTCCGCCTCCTCCTCCGCGCGGTCCGCCTTTTCCACGAGGGCGGCCTCTCTTCTTTGCCATATCTCACCTATCGAGGAGCACCGGTGCGCAGCCGCGCACCCTTATCGCGACGCTCGGGAACAGTCCCAAGATCACAGAGTCGGAACCCGGCAATTCGTGCCGGAGCCCGTCACCAAGAAGTCAACTCTCGCCCGAGGGCGAAAATCGTTTCGCAATCCAGCAGGCCGCTCCACGGCGGCGCACACGGAAAACGTTCACTTGCGATAAAAAAACGGCGTTTGTTCGCCTCTCTCGGGGTCTCTGACCACTCCTGGTCTGCCCGAAAACGTCGACCCCATCAAGGTCAACCGCAGGAAACTCAGGCCGAGAAGCCTCGACTATCCCCCCCGAAAAATACTCCTCCTTGGGGGGTGACCCAGGGATTCTAGATCCTGGGCCGATAGCGCCTACCTGCAAGGCAGAACTCAAACAATGGCTATCTTAACGATGTCTTAGTCCGTGTCAACCTATGACTCGACGATTCGTCGCCAATCGCAGGGACTTTTTTTCCGCCCCTCCCCCGCGACTTCGGAGCACGCCAGTCCGGCGTCAAACCCACGCTCCTACTTCCATATACACTATCTTTCCGGTCTTTTCAAGTCGGAAGAAGAACCCGGGACCCCTCTAATACGGAAAATCGGTAAATCTGGCATGGTCCATTAATTTTCATACGATTTCGCGCGCTGCGCCTTCCGATAAGAGAACGGCGGTCGGGACGGACCTTCTCCGCCTTCTTGGGCCTTTTCTCCGGGATTTTGAGACCATGCGACCAACGCGCTGGATTTTGTGTGCGGCGATCCTGGGCTGCTGCTTTCTCGGCTCTGCCTCCGCTCAGGAGGCGGTCCGTTGGCAGGTGAATCTGGAAACCGCCAAGCGGCTGGCCCTTCAAACCAACCGGCCGGTGCTGATTCACTTCTGGGCCGACTGGTGCCAGGCGTGCAAGCAGATGGAGCAGGAGGTTCTTGTCCGGCCGGACGTGGCCTCGGCGCTGGACGCGCGTTTTGTACCCGTGAGAATCAACGTCGACCATTTCCCGCAGACGTCCCGGCAATACGGCGTCAGCGTCTTGCCGTGCGACGTCATCATCACCCCGCAAGGGCAATTGGTCGCAAAAATCGAGGGGAAGGCGGCCCCGCCCGATTATTTTGCCCGCCTGGGCCAGGCCGCCAACATCGCAACGCAGTTGGCCGCCGCAAGCCAAGGCCGGGCGCCCTTCGAGCCCGGTCCTCCAACCGCCCGAACGCCGCAAGGCCCGCAACTCGCCGGCCCTCCCGGACCACGGCCCAATTACGAGCAGCCGATCGGGCCCCCGCGATACTCGAATGACCGGTACGCCGGGCATTTCAGCCCGCAGCAGCAGGGACCGATCTCGCCGACCGGCGCCGACTACGCACCGCCGGCCAGCCCCAATTCTGGAGGGCCGCCCCCTAGCTCGGAGTATGGTGCCGGTGCGCCGCGCGTGGCGCAGACGAGTCCCGCACTGGGATGGCAAGGCGCTGCCGCCCCGATGGCGGCCACCTCGCCGCAAGTGCCGCCGGGGAATCCGTCTCTGGCACTGGCCGGCTACTGCCCGGTCCGGCTGGCCGAAAGCGAGTGCTGGGTGCCAGGCGATCCTCGCTGGGGCCTGGTTCACGAGGGTCGGACCTACTTGTTCGCCGGCCCCGCCGAGCGGGACCGTTTCGACGCCCAGCCCGGCCGTTACGCCCCGGTCCTGGCCGGCAACGACTTGGTGCTCCTGGTCGAGGAGGGACGTACCGTGCCGGGCCGCCGCGAGCATGGAGCCTGGTTTGAAGGCCAGCCGCAAGGCCGCTTTGAAAAACGGGTGTACCTGTTCTCCAGCGAGGGTACTCTGGAACGCTTCGACGCCGATCCCTACCGTTACGTTAGTCGGCTGACGCAAGCGGCGCAGGCCGCCGCGGGCGCTCCACCCCGGCAGAACCTTGGCCCAGACAACCGCACGCCCGGCAACATTCCCGTCGAAGCGACCCGCGCCCCGTACCAGCGATCGCGCTATTGAGTTTCTGTCATTTCCCCTCGATCATCCGCGTGAGCCGGGTGACCTGAACGCGGACGTTTTCCAGATTGGGGTTCAATCGCAGGGCGCGGCGAAAGCACTCCAGCGCCGAGACGTGATTGTCCAGTTCCAGGTATGCTTGGCCCATCCCTGAAGCGGCGGCGATGTGGTAGGGGTTCATCTCCCGGGTCTGGTGGCAGTCGCGGATCGACTCGGCATAGCGCGAAAGCGCGAAATGGGCGATCGCCCGTTGGTTCCATGCCTCCGCGAACCAGGGCGCCTTTTCCGCCAGCTCCGTGGCCCGCCGGCTTGCCTCCTCGAAGTGCTTGGCCGAGTTCAGGCGGATGATGACGTTCAACTCTCGGCGTTGGTCCTCGCTGCCCACCCGCTTCCAGACGTTGCGGATCCCGTCTTCCGCCAGGATCCGGACGGTGCGGTCCTCATCGTTAAGCGCGCGGCCCATGACGTGGTTTGCCTGGTAATCGCCGAGGAAACCGAGCGCCAAAACGGCGGCGCGGCGGATCGGCCGCGAGTCGTGCTCGGCCAGGCGCTCGATTGTTCCCTGGGAGTACGATTGGGAGACCCGACGGCTGAACTCGTCCGAATCGTGATTGTCCAGGTACTCCTGATAAAGGCACGACAGGAGCGGAATTCGAGGGGACTCGCTGCTCACGGGGAAAACTCCCGAAGGAAAAGAGCTCGCTTGGCTGCTTGCACGGGACGCGCGTCCGGCGTGCGCCAGCGGCGTAACTTCGATTCTAATTGGCCGCCGCGGTCCCTCCAACGAGAAAACCGTTCCGGCGACCCGCATTTTTGCCCTTTCCGGCTGGGGTAGTTTTGCGGAAAATGAGGTAGAGTAACGACTTCTTGCTCCGTCCGTCTCCCGAGATGACCGCCAGAGGGGGTCCCGTTCATGGGGTGCAGCTCGTGCGTCTGGAAACTGGTGCTCCCTGCGGTGCTGGGCCCCCTCGGGCTCGCCGCCGAGGGGTCGGAGACGCCGGGCGATTGGCTCACGGGCAGTGCCTTTGAGCTGCAGCTTGCCAAGCCGGTCGACGTGCTCTGGTCGGGCACGCCGTTACGCCAGGCAGTGGTGAGCCTGTCGCGCAGCAGGCGCGTCGCGGCCCTGATCGACCGCCGCGTCGACCCGGGGCAGGTACTTGAACTCCGGCTCCGCGGCCTGCCGTTAAGCGAGGTCTTCCGACAGATCGCAGAGAGTCGCGGTCTCGGCCTCTCGTGGCTGGGGCCGGTGGCTTACCTGGGGCCGAATCGAGTGGCTTCTCGCCTTCGCACCCTGGCCGAGTTACGACGCCAAGAGGTCCGCCGGCTGCCCAACGCCGCGAGCCGAACATTCCTCGTCCCCAAGCGGAGCCGATGGGACGACTTCGCCACGCCCCGCGATCTCCTCGCGCAACTGGCCGACGAGAGCCGGATCGAGATTTCCGGGCTAGAGCAGGTGCCCCACGATCTTTGGGCGGGGGCCGACCTGCCGCCGCTTTCCCTCACGGATCGGCTCACGTTGATTGCCGGCCAGTTCGACCTCACGTTTCAAATCGCCGCCGACGGAAGCGCCGTCGCCCTCGTCCCCGTGCCGGACGACGTGGCCATCACGCGAAGCTACCCCGGCGGAAGCGAGCCCGACGAGCTGGCCGACCGATGGGCGGCGCTCGTGCCGGAGAGCCGGATCAAAATCGTCGGCAGCAAGATCTATCTCCGAGGGCTGCTGGAGGACCACGAGCGGATTGAGGACAACCTGCGTCCTCCTCGCCGGCCCAAAGCTACGCAGCCCCTCGTCGCCGAGGATGGACCGCAGAAGAGGTACAGGGTGCCCGAGGGCAAGGGTAAAGGGCAACTGGGCCCCCTCCTCGAACAGCTCGCGACGACGCTGGAGCTGGAGTTGAGGCTCGACCGCCAAGCCCTTGAGCAAGCCGGCATTTCACTCGATGAGCCGGTCTCGTTTAGCGCGAAAGACGCCACGCTGGACGAACTGCTCGAGGCCGTTCTCAAGCCGGCCGGATGCGCGTTCCGCCGCCAGGGCAACGTCGTCGAGATTCGCCCGGCCGCGCCGCCTCTTGCGCCGTAAGGGAGTTTCGTGGTCTGGCAGTTCTTGCGCTGTGATCCGGACGGTTTCGGGAAACGCGAAGCGGCGGTCGCCGAGTTTCAGCATGCCGCCGACGCGATCGGTCGTGAAGGCGACTTGGGTTTGTCATGGCAGAGATCGTAGACCACGGCGCAGCGGGCCAGGTCGCTTCCAAAAGTGACGTGCCCCTTGCGGATGGGCCCATCGACATACTTCATCGCCATGCGCTTGGCCGCCTCGGCGAGGGTTTCGTCGCTCTCCACCGCGGCCACCAGCGCCATGGAGATCATCTTCGCGTGATCGTCGGCCTCGCTCTCTCGGGCGACGCGGACCACGCGCTGGTAGGCCTCGGAACGCTCGCGGGCCAACGCCTGGAGATGTTCTCGCGAGCCCAAGAGCCGCGGATGCTCCCTGGGAACCGGATGGCGCTCGAAAGCGGCCGCAGGGGCCCACGGGCCGCCGGCCAGCAGGAGGATCGCCGCGAGAATCGTCTTCCGCAGCCAACAAGCCATGGTCGGTCCTTTCCACCGCATGCCGCCGTGCCGGCGGCAGCTAAACGG
>JBDRTC010000970.1:0-5187 GCA_043824335.1 Planctomycetota bacterium
ACGTTTAGCAGTCGCCGGAACGGCGACTCTGAACTCCGCCCCCGGCACGCGGGAGAGCCCGAGGGGACCAGGGCTCTCCCGCCACCGGGGACGTTCGACGGATCGCAGGGGGTGCAAACCGGGTGCCGAACGCGGCTGGGATAGCATCGCCGGGGCCAGCGGATGGTCGCAAGACGTTTCGCAAAAACGGTTTACGGCAGCACAGCCCGGACTCTTGCGCCGCAGAGCGCGGCGCGCCGTGCGTTGCCCGGGGACAACAAGCGTTGTCGTCCGGCTCAACGTCAGGCGGCCCGGCGCTTGGGCCGAGTCGTCCAGTGCGGCCCCCGGAGGACCTCGTCCGGCACGAAGGGATCGGCGCGCCACCGGCCCGGCCGAAAGACCTTGATCCGGCGCCGGCCGGCCAGCCGGTCCCCGAGCGGCACGACCGCCCAGGCCGCCCAAATGAACGAGAACGGCTCCACGGGGATGCGGAATCGGACCGACGTGATCACCATCGCGTGAAAGAGCGTCACGGCGGCGAAAATCGCATACGTGGGCCAGAGCCTCCGCCAGCGGTCACACGAAACCAGCAGGCCGACGAAGGCCAGCGAAAGCCAAAGGACCGTGGCCGCGCGGTAGATCCCGCTGGCCGCCTTGGGATTGGTCTCGTCGAAGAGGAGAAAGTACCGCAGTCGCCGAAGACAGAGGCTCGCGTACCGGCCCGGCTCGGCGCGGATGAACTGCCAGGCGCGCCGCCCCAGAAGACGGCTCCGCTCGGGCTCGCTCAAACCGGCGAACTCGCGATAGCCGGTCGGTTTCAGGAGCAGGTCGTCGATATAGACCGTCTCGTGTCGCGCTTCCCACAACGCCCGATCCATGCCGGCCAGCGTGCCGTCGTGCTCCACGCGGAGCTGCTCGGCCGAGGGTTTCGGGAGCTTGTCCGTGCCCCAACTGGCCGGATTGTTTCCCTGCCACAGGGCGTATCCGAACGTCGACTTAACGAACACGAATTCGCCGTGTACGAGCCGGTTCCGCACCAGCCACGGCGCGACGATCGCCAGGGCCACGGCGGCCATCAACGCCACCCTCGCCAAGGGAGCGGGCCGGAATCGCTCTGCCCATCGGAGTTCCTTGGGGCCCAGCCACAGCGCCGCGGCACAGATCGGCAAGGCCAGCGCCAGGATCGGCTCGACCAGCAAGAGCACGCCGGCCAGGCAGCCGGCCAAGGCCGCCCCACGGTAGCTTCGACGCCATCGAGGCGACGCGACCACTGCCAAGAGCGCCGTCAAAACGAGTGCGGCCCAGAGGGCGACCTGCAAATGCGTGACCATGTAAAGATGGGTCGGATAGAGGGCCGCCCCGAGGCCCGCCACCCAGCCGATGCCCGGCCGGTCGGGCACCAGCACCCAGCCGAGCCAAACCACGGCAAGCACCAGCGCCGTGCCGGCGGCGCACTGGAGCAACTGGACCGCGAGGATCGCCCCGGGCGTTTCGACACCCAGGCACCCATAGGCGGCCGCCAGGAGCAGCGGGTAGAAGGGAGCCTGCTGGGAAGTCGGCCCGTGGCTCCCAAGGAACTCGATCGCGAATCCCCGGCCCTCGAGCAGATTATCGGCGATACGCCCGTGCTCGTAGCTCAGCGGGGCGGCGTGCTCGGTCGACAGTGCCAGCACTACCCAGACCCGCAGCCCCAGGGCCAGTGCGGCGAGCAACGCCAGTCCGATCGTCTTCCGTGACCCGTTCATCGCGGCGGGATTGTACGCCGAGGGCCCCAATGACACAAGACGGGAGCGGGCCCCGGGGCAAGGAGCAACAACACGTCGAACGCCCGCCGGTCGGTCGGCCTCGATTCTGAGAACAGCGATCTGTGGGCCGGACTTGACGCTGCCCACTTGTGTGCCTAAAACTGAACAAGAACCTCCACTTCAGCCGGGCTTTTCCAACGCCTGCTCCCTTGCAGTACCAGAATACCCGGTTTCCCGTGCTTCCGGCGGTACAGTGTGGCCATGAAAGATCAACAACTGCTCGAGCGAATTGCTCTTGACCCGAACGTCATGGTGGGCAAGCCCGTCGTCAAGGGGACCCGTCTGACCGTGGAATACATTCTCGGTTTGCTGGCTCACGGTGCCACGGCTGAGGAGATTCTTCGGGAATACGAGGACCTGACGGCCGAGGATATTCAGGCGTGCTTGCTGTTTGCCACGAGATCCTTGGAGGACACGGCCTTTATGCCCCTCACCGGGGAGCCGAGGTAGATGCGATTCCTCGTTGATGAATGCACTGGCCCCGGCGTCGCGCGGTGGTTGACCGAGCAAGGGCACGAAGTGTTCTCGGTCTTCGACCAAGCACGCGGGGCAGACGACGCTGACGTGATCCGGAAAGCGTACGCCGAGAACTGGATCCTGATCACCAACGACAAGGACTTCGGAGAGAAAGTGTACCGCGAGGCCTGCCCGCACAGGGGAATCGTTCTCTTGCGGCTCGCAGATGAAAGGACGGCAGAGAAGATCGACGTCCTGCGACGACTACTCGACGACTACTCGGCCCGACTGTCCGATCGATTCGTAGTAGTCACCGAGAACCAGGTCCGTTTTCGAGGCAAGTAGCAACGGGGCCAACGTCGGCAGAGCCCCGGGCCGTCAGAACTCGGTTTCGCGCTTTGGATCGTCGGTCAGACGGGGCACCGAGGCGCTGGCGCCGATCACCGAGTCGTTTCGATGCCTGCCGGCGTCGACCATGCCCGAATCGTTGACGAACACGTTGTCCGCCCGGGCGTGCGGCTGGGGAGAGCGATAGAACCAGACCCGGCCGTCCTCGAAGAGCACGTTTTGTCCGAGGCCGCCGTGGTTTGCGCTCTGGTGATCGGGCAGGTTGAAGCTGGGCGCGTCGGCCATCAGGGCGAAAAAGGGTCGCCGTAGGTTTCGCGTGCTGTGGTAACGTCCGTCCTGGCGGAAACCCAGGTTGTAGCCGTAACTGCCGCCCATGGAGCTTCGCAACCGGACGAGTTCCTCTTGCGAAGCCTCGAGCATTTCTTCCGGCGAGGGAACGTGGAACGTCTTGGCGAAGGCCTCTTCAGCCAGAGGCGAATCGGGGCAAAGGAACCAGTGTGACCCGTCGAGAAACCCGTTGCCGATAAGCACGGGCGCGTAGGCTCCGGCGCCGGCGAGCATGCCTCGGTCGTAAACCGGCGGGAAGTAGTCCTCGTGCGTCTCGCTGTATTGGGTCAGCGCCAGCCCGAGTTGCCGCAAATGGTCCCGGCAGTCGGCCACCCGGGAGCTGAAGCGGCTGTTCTGGATCGCCGGAAAGACCAAGAGCGACATCGCCACGATGATCCCCGCGGCCATGGCCAGGTCGAGCCAGCTCGAATTGCCGCTAGCTCCCTCCGCGGCGGGCACGGCCATGGGGTTGACCGGCGGGGGGGCCTTACGCTCCAGGTTGTTCCCAAGCGCGGGGGCCGGGCTGGTGCGGGGCTTGGGGGAAGACTCGATGAGCCGGCACGTTCGGGCGGCCAGGCCGGCGGGCGGGTCGAAATCAGGCTGCGCCACCCAAAAAGGCTGGAGCCTCTCTCGCACTCGCGAGAGATCCCGCAACAGGTTTGGGCTGTGCCGCAACTGGTTTTCGAACGACTTCCGCTCGGGCTCGTCCAACGCACCAAGCAGGTACCCGAGCAACTGCTCTTCAGCGCGATCAGCCATGTGCTGGAAGGTGGGGGTGATTCAGGGATTGTTCTAGTCTGCGGATAGCGGCGTGCAACCGGCTCTTCACCGTTCCCACGGGAATCAACAAGACAGCGGCGGCCTCACGATACTTCAAGCCCTGGTAGTAGACCAACAGGAGGACTTGCTTCAGTGGGTCGGGGAGCCGTTCGACGGCTTCCCGGACATCCTGGGCTTGCTCCTCCGATTGCAGTCGCTCCAGCGGAGCCGGCTCGTCTCCGTCGAGCAGGTCCACCAGGGGGCCCGCCTCCTCATCCATTCCCTGGGCACCGGACCGGCGGTCGAGGCTGACCATCCGGTGGCGCCGGTTTCGTCGTTGGGCGTCGATCGCCTGGTTGGTGGCGACCGTGTACAGCCAGGGACGGACCTTCCGGCCCGGCTCGAACTGCTCACACTTCAGATGAACCTGGAGGAACGCGCCCTGGAAGGCGTCTTCCGCCATCTCGGCATCGCCCAGGTAATGGCGGAGGTAGTTGTACAACTCCCGCTCATAGCGATGGACCAGTTCCTCGAACGCCCGCCGATTCCCCTCCGCACGGTACTCGAGGAGGAGATCCTCGTCGGACCAGTCGGCCCAGGGGTCTGTGTCGGCGGAACGCCCGCGCATCTGAGTGATTGTGCTGTTCATCTGAATTACGAATCCATGCACGAGACAGTTCGGAAGAGTTTTGCTCCAGCCAACCAGAGCCGACCTGTCGGAAGCCTCGCAAACCCCCTCGCGGACCCTATTCTACCAAGTTTCATCCTGGGCGTCTCACGAGAGGCTTTGATTTTTTCGACAAGATCGGGCCCTTTTCGAGGTGCCCAGACGTGTGTTGACAGAACCCGTGGCAATTGCCGTGCCAATCCTCGCCTTCGGGATCGAATCCCCGGCCGCCGAAGTCGTCCTCCATCACCATTAACACGTTGGACACCCTGGGGTTACACAACGTTCCACGAAACAACCAGAAGACACCGCACCCTACAAGCGTGTTCGTTGCCTTCGAGTGAAGATTCTTCCATCTGTTACATTTTGGCGGGTTCGTCGGGTTGCGAGAAGGGAATCTGCACCTAATCCTGCCGTAATGACAGTCTAATCCACCCGTTGGAGTGGAATCCGGCCGACCAATCGCCTTTCGATGGTAAGTTGCAGGAATGAAAAGACTTAAGTTGACCCCCGCGTGAACATTCGCCCAACCGGCTCGTAGTGCCCCGGTTCATCGGGGCCATCCCGGCAGACCTGGGCAGTGACTGCTTGAATGCGGTCACTACAAACGGTTTCGCGCCGACTCGGCGAACGCTCGTTTCACGTGCGGTCCGTTTCGGGAAGCCCCTCATGGGCTGTTGACACGGCTTGCGCGGCAGAGACAATCGGTCAGCAGGCGAGGATCAGCAGACCACCAGCAGATTTCACGGCGGCACGCCGCGACGATCCGTTTCCAGCAACCCCAAGGGAGACTCGCCATGACGCGCAACTTGGCAAACGCCATCGTTCTCGCAGCCATAACACTGA
>JBDRTC010000971.1:0-2974 GCA_043824335.1 Planctomycetota bacterium
ATGGCCAGGGCGATGACGATCGTGGTTCGGCCGCTGCGGAGAAACATCAGCAGCACCGCCACGGTCAGAATTCCACCGATGACAATGTTCCAGTTCACGAGGGCGATGGCAGAGTAAACGTAGTCGCTTTCGTCGAACATCTGAACCAGCTCCAGACCACGCTCCTTGAGCACGCCGCGGTTCAACTCGGCCGCGATCTGACGGATGCGCGCCATGGTGTCCAGCACGTTGGCTCCTACTCTGCGGTTGCAGCCGATGGTCAGACACTCCGTACCGTAGTACCGGACGATGCCCAAGGGCTTCTTGTACCCGAGCCGGACGTCGGCCACGTCTCGAACATAGATTGGCGTCCCGTCGTCGCCATGGGCTACGATCACCTCGGCCACCTGCTGCTCGGTCGAGAAACGCCCCAGGGTGCGGATCACGTAGCGTCGTTTGCCTTCCCGAACATCGCCGGCGGAAACGTCGCGGTTTTCCTGCCGTAGCGCACGCCGCAAGTCCATGATGGTCAACGCGCGGGCCGCCAGCCGTTGCGGATCGACGACGACCTGCATCTCTCTTTCGCGGCCGCCGAACACGTTCGATCCGGCGACTCCCGGGACGCGTTCGAAGCGGGCTTCGATATTGTCCTCGGCAAACTCGCGAAACCTGAAAGCGTCCAGTTCCGGCGGCAACAATTCCTGAACCCGCGGCTCGATTTCCGGGTGCTGCTGAACCAGCAGCAGAAGCCGTTGTGCCGCCAACGCGGCATTCTGGGCCCGACCGACCGGCCCAAGCAACTGCCTCAGGTCCGCGTTCTCCGGGCGGTTCAACAGCGCGGCAATTTCCTCCAGCGAAGCCGCCCGCGGCCGCAGAATGAAATGCGCCATGAAGCGGCCCGAAAGACTCGAAGTCGTAATGACCGGCTCGTCGGCCTCTTCGGGATATTCGGGCACCTGGCGGAGCCGAGAGTCGACATTCAACAGGGCTTCGCTCAAGTTCGTGCCGACCTCGAACTCCAGCGTGATCACGCCCCGCGAATCGCTGCACTCGGCGGACATCTTGGTCACGCCTTCGACACCTTGGAGCGGGTCCTCCTGCTCCTGAATGATCTCCCGTTCGATTTCCTGCGGGCTGGCGCCGGGCCAATGGGTTGCGATCGAGATTACGGGGCGCTGCACTTCCGGCGCCAGTTGCATCGGCATGCGCACCAGCGCGATGAGGCCGAACAGCAGCACCAGTAGCACGCCGACGGCCACCTTCACCGGATTGCGCACGAATGCTTCGATCAGTGCCATATCTTTACGACCTTCACTGGACGTCCCGGGACGAGTCGCTCATTCCCCTCGACGATGACCAATTGGCCTGGCTCAAGAGGCAACGAGCCGTTGCCGTCTACCGGACCCAGAATCTCAATCCACCTCCGGTCCGAAGCCCGCAGTTCCACCTCGACCGCCATTCTCTTGACCTTGGCTGGTCCCAGTATCCTGTCGCCCGATTCCGGCTCGGCCACCCACACGGTAGGCGAGGCTCCTCCAAGCACTAGGCTGTCTTTGGGTACAAGCAGCCTCGTTCTCCTACCCACCGGCAAAGTGACGCGGACGAACATGCCGGGCTTGAACAGCAGGTCGTTGGGGTCCGCGGGATTCTCGGGATTCTTCAGCCGCAGTTTCACCGGAAAACAGCGGGAACGGAGGTCGGCCTTTGGCACGACGGCGACCACTTCGCCACGAAAAACACGCCCCGGGAATGTACGGATCGCGACCTGGGCCGCTGTTCCCGACCTGCAAACGTCCAGCGTTTCGCGTCGGATCACCGTGTAGCTGTGTTCTTCGCGGAGGCCCGAATCCTGCCCTCCGTGGCGAGCGATCCGCCACCGGCTGCCTTTCTTTTCCGTCGCGATGGCGATGTCGTCCCTGTCGGCGTCCGCATTGTTACTCAGAGACGCGATCCCATGTTTCTCAAATTCCCGTTGGAGTTCTTTTGAAAGGACGCCCTTCTCCAGATCGTTCTGGAAGCCTGGCGCAAGATGAAAGAGGAACAGCGGCTGCCGCAACTGCAAAACGTAGTCCTGCGACACGGGCACTTCCACGTACACGTCGTCCAACTCGACCACTTCTGCAATCGGATCTCCCTCGGCCACCCACTGCCCGACTTCAACATGCTTCTCGGTCACGTATCCGTCGAAGGGAGCGAAGATCTCGCGTTGAGCCAAATCGTCTTTCAACCGACTGATTGTCTGCTTCTGCACTTCGACGCTGGCCTCAGCCTGCTTGATCTTCTCCACCCAAAGTCCTGAGTTGGCCAACTCGTACGCTGCCTTACGTTCCAGGTAAACGCTCTGGGCTCCTTCCGCGGCCGATCGACGTTCCTCCAATTCTTCGCTGCTGATCACGCCTTGCCCGTGAAGTTCCTCTGTCCGTTCGAGACTCGACCGAGTAAACTCCATGAGCGCCTCGGCTGCCTTCTTCCTCGCTTCGGCCTGTTCGATTTCTTTGGGAGCCGAGAGCTTGAACTCCTCCAGTTTGTGCTCGCAGACTTGCAGTTCCGCTTCGGCAGCCGCGAGTTCGAGTTCCGCCGGTTCCGTCCGCAACCTGACAAGCGGAAGCACTCCGTCGCCACGGTTCGCCTTTACGAAATCCCCTTCGTCTATCAGGCACTCGACGACTCGGTCTTCCGCCGGACTGCCGACGGTGCTGATGCGCACCGGACTGACCGTTCCCACGTAAGTGTGCTCGATCAGCACGAGGCGATTGTCGACCGTCGCCACGGTGACTGGCGGCGCCGGTGTTGCTGTGGAAGATGTCGGGGAATCGGACGCCGGCGCACACCCCCACACAGTCACAATGAGGCTCACGCAACCGGCCACCAGGTAAGCCCGCCGCAGCCACGCTGCAAACACGCTCGGGGAGGCCAGCAACATCGACCTGCGCATTGATGCCTTCTTCATTGCGTTCCGACCACTCGCCTTTCGCAGCAGACCCATGAATACCCG
>JBDRTC010000972.1:0-7017 GCA_043824335.1 Planctomycetota bacterium
GAAGCCGACGTTGCGACTGACGACCGTTTCCACGGCCATGAAACGATTGGAGGAGGAGATCGGCGACGAGATCCCCGAGCACGAGGGCGAATGGACCGATTGGTGGGCGAACGGCGTTGCCAGCGGACCTCGCGAGGTTGCCGCAAGTCGGCTGGCCAAACGCCTGGCGGCCGCCGCCGAGTCGCCGGTCTGGGGGGCGCTGGATGAGAAAGAGCGAACGGTGCTCGATGAAATCTACAAGGACTTGTGCCTGTTCGACGAGCACACCTGGGGCTCCAGCAACAGCGTGGCCCTCCCCGACAGCCTCCAGACGCAAGGGGAATACAACGAGAAGGCCCGATTGGCCTACCGGCCCATGGCCAGGGCGAAGCTGCTCTTGTCCGACCGGGTGCGCACGCGATTAGCTAGCGAGGGGGAAGGGCTCTACGTGACGAACACGTCGCGGCTTCCTTGGAGCGGCTGGATCACGATGCCGGCCTCCTGTTTGCGCGAGGAATACCGGTCGGTTGAAGATCCGCGATCGGGCGAAAAGCGGCCACTGGAACTCCTTGCCGGACTCCGCCCCTTCACCAGGCCGGAACACGAAGGGGAACTCTCGCGCGAGAACACGGCCGCCACGTTTCCTGACAACGCGCCCGGGCAGACGGCCCGGTTCTGGGTCGAAGCGATCGAAGCGGCCGGCATTCGGAGGCTGCGATTGAGCACGGAAACCGTGGAGCAAACAGACGCGGCAGAACAAGCCCAACCGACGTTCACGCTCGACGACAGCGGCTGGCCCACCGCGGCCACCTGGCCCGAAATGCAGAAACCTCTCTTTCTCGCGGGATTCGGCGACTTTCTCTCGGTCGGCGTCCCCGGTTTCGCGCCCCGCTGGGTGGCCAGAGACATCTTCACGACCCCAGACAACGCCCGGCGGGAGCAGTTGCGGGCAGAAAAGCTCGAACAGATCCCTGCAACGGCCGAGGGTCGCGCGACCGTCGAGGAAAACGCACACACGACGGTTTTCACTCAGCATCTCGAGCACCCTCGGCTCCGCTGGGCAACGCGTCGCCTGGAACTCCATCGCAAAGAGCCCCGTGCCCGGCTCACCCTGCGAATCAACCGCATCGCCTCCGAGTCGCCGGAAGTCTTTTTTGCCGTTTTTCCTCTCCCATGCGAGGGAACGCTCCCGCGAGCCAGCACGGGAGGGTTGCCGTGGGTTCCGTTCGAGGACCAGCTTCCGGGCACCTGCCGGGACTACTTCGGCATCGACGGGTGGGTCCACTATGACACTCCGGAAGGCGACTGGCTCTGGGCCAGCCGCGACGCGCCGCTGGTCACGTTCGGGGCCCCACAGGTCCTCGCCCGGCGGACCGATCCGCCCCAGGAAGTCCACCGCGTGCTGGCCATGCTTTTCAACAATCGCTGGTATACCAATTTCGTCGCCGACAGCCACGGCGTAATGGAGTTTCAATTCGACGTGGCCTGGCAAAAAGACCTGGGAGGCCCGCAAGAGGCGGAAGCCCTGGCTGAATCGTTGCAGGCGGAGCCACAAGTGCTGATTAACCCCGCGGTTGAGGAAAGCCGATTCTATCTCGATCACTTATATCGGCCGTAGCCGTTCGACGAGGCCCTGGAATTTTGGGTGGCATGGCGTCGCTTGCGTCGCCATGTTTCCCAAGACATGCCCACGCTCGGCGAGGGCATCTCATCCAACACGGGAGACGCATCATGAGTCGAACTTTCTTGGCGGTCAACCTCGGCACGCTCGCGTTGGCCCTGGGCTGTGTGATCGGTGTCCGTCAGGCCGAGGCGGTCGATTCGGCGGCCGTGAAGCGAGTGTTTGCCGATCCGCCCCGCGAGTACAGCACCGGCCCGCTTTGGACCTGGAACGATCTGTTGACCGAAGAGCAAATCGTCGCCACGCTCCGCGACCTGGCCGGGCAGAAGGTCCGGCAAGTTTGGGTGCATCCGCGCCCCGGGCTGATGACCCCCTATCTTTCGGACGATTGGTTTCGGCTCTGGAAGGCGGCGCTGGCGGAGGCCGAGCGGCTCGACATGAACGTCTGGATCTACGACGAGAACTCCTACCCCTCCGGGTTTGCCGGTGGGTTCGTGCCGGAAGCGATGCCCGAGTCGCGCGGGCGGGGCCTCGACTTCCGGGAGGAGAAACGGCCGGCGGCGCCGGGGGACGACGTGCTGGGCGTCTATCGTCTGAACGAAGAAGGCTACGAGAACGTGACCCAAGAGGCCCGGGACGGCGAAACTCTGCCGGAGGGCCGTTACCTGGTGGCCTACGTGCGGCGAGCCGAGGACGCGCCCTGGTTCGCCGGCAAATGTTACGTCGACTTGCTCTACCCGGGCGTGACCGAAAAATTCCTCGAAATCACGCTGGATGCCTACCGCCGGGAGGTCGGCGATCAGTTCGGAAAGCGGGTGCCGGGCGTCTTCACCGACGAGCCGAATATCCGGCCGGCCGGCGGACTCCCCTGGACCGACCATCTCCCCGACGAGTTCCAACGCCGCTGGGGCTATTCGCTCCTGGAGCATCTCCCGAGCCTCACCCTGCCCTTGGGCGATTGGAAACGGGTGCGCCACAACTACTACCAAGTCGTGCTCGAACAGTTCATCGAGCACTGGGGCAAGCCCTACTTCGAGTACTGCCAAGCGCATGGCCTGGAGTTTACCGGCCACTACTGGGAGCACGAATGGCCCCGCGCCGGCGGCGTGCCCGACAACATGGCCATGGCCGCCTGGCAGCATCGCCCGGGCATCGACATCCTCTTCAACCAGTACAGCGAGGGCCCGCACGCCCAGTTTGGAAACGTGCGCGCGGTCAAGGAGATCGGCAGCATCGCCAACCAGTTCGGCCGCCGCACGTTGAGCGAGACCTACGCCGGCACGGGCTGGGAGAACCGCTTTGAAGACATCAAGCGGATCGGCGATTGGCAGTACGCCCTGGGACTCGACACGCTGAACGAATGCCTCTCCTTCGTCACCATTCGCGGCGTGCGCAAGGGCGACTATCCCCAGTCGCTCTCCTATCACGAGCCGTGGTGGGAAGCGTACCACCTACTGGCCGGCTACTTCACCCGGCTCTCGGCGGCGCTTTCGCACGGGGAAGAGATCAATCCCACGCTGGTCCTCGAACCGACGACCACCGCCTGGATGTACCAGGGCGACCCGCATCTCGAACCGCTCGGAGAAGAGTTCCAGGCGCTGGTCACCGCGCTTTCCAAGGCCCAAGTGGCCTACGACCTGGGGTGCGAAAGCGTGCTGGCCGATCACGGCTCAGCGAGCGAGGGGAAACTGACGGTCGGCCGGCGCTGGTACGACACGGTGGTCCTGCCGCCGCTTACGGAAAACCTCAATGCCCGATCGATGGATCTCATTGAAACGTATCTCGACGGGGGCGGCGCCGTGCTCTCTTGCGGTCCTCCGCCCATTTATGTCGACGGTCGGCCGTCGGACCGCGGGGCGAAAGCCGCAACCAAGCCGGGCTGGAAACAGGTGGAAGCCTCGAAGCTGCCGGAGATCCTGCTCGGCCGGGCCGGCGACGGGTTCGCCGTGCGCCCAAGTCCCGACGACCGCGGCATCCTTTTTCATCACCGCCGGCGGCTCGACGACGGCGACCTGCTCTTCCTGGTCAACACGAGCATCGAGTCGCCGGCCACCGGAGCCGTGATCTCGCCGGCCCAAGGCGTCGAGCGCTGGGACCCCGAAACCGGAAAGGTGTTTTCCCATCAGTTCGAGAAAACGGAGAGCGGCGTGCGCGTGCCGTTTGAACTGCCGCCCTGCGGCAGCTTGCTCTTGTTCCTTTCCAGCGAACCCTGCGACCCCGCGCCGCCGCCGCCTTCGACCGAGGTCACGTCGATCCCACCCACGGGCCCCATGGAGGTCCGCCGCGTGGAACCCAACGTGCTGACCCTGGACTACGTGGACGTCACCGCGGGCGGCGAAACAAAACGGGCCCTCTACGGCCGCCGCGCTTCGGAGTTCGTCTTCGCTAAGCACGGATTCGACCGCAACCCCTGGTTCCACGCCTTCCAATTCCGCGACGAATACACTGCCCGGCGGTTCCCGCCGGAGAGCGGCTTTTCGGCCACCTACCGGTTCACGATCCGCGAGCAGGTGCCGAAGCCGCTTTCGATCGTGATCGAGCGGGTGGACCTGTACACGATCACCTGCAACGGAACGCCCGTTTTGGCCGCCGAGGGCTCGTGGTGGCTGGATCGGGCTTTTGGGAAGGTCGACGTCACTTCGGCCGCCAAGCTGGGCGAGAACGAGGTGACGATTTCCGCGTCCCCGTTCACGATGTTCCACGAACTGGAGCCGGCCTACCTCCTCGGCGATTTCTCACTGGAGCCGGCGGATTCGGGTTTTGTCGTCGTCCCCTCGAAGCCTCTCGCGCTTCGCTGCCCGGCCGCCTCGCACACGGCCGCCCCCAACGGCACGATGTGGCTCAGCGCGGGCATTGATTTTCAGCCGGCGCCCCCGGAGCTTCGCCGCCGGGACGGCGATCCGTATCTCGTCTTCGACCTCGGCGCGGAACGGGACCTGAAGGCGATCAAGGTTTTCAACTACAACGAGACCAAATGGACCCGGTTGGGCGTGAAACGGGTGAAGATCACGGGCTCCGGCGAGGAGGCGGCCGGCCCCTTTTCCATCGATCTTGGCACCTGTGATATTCCCGAGGCGCCGGATGTGGCCGGGGCCTCGAGCGCCGAACGCATTTCTCCGGCAACGCTTCCCGTCGCGACCGAGGGCGTGCGGTTCGTGAAGTTCGACGTGCTGGCCAACCACAACGGCGCGACCTACCCGACCGAGAACGCCGGTGACTTTTTCGCCATCGTGGGCCTCAGCGAGGTGCAGTTCTTCGCGGCGTCGCGGGCCGCGGCAGAGCCGGAACGGATCACCGGGGTCACGGTGGCCGACATGTCGAGCGAACTGGCCGTGCCGGGCGTGTGCGATCGCCGCGCGGCGTGCCTGGTCGACGGGAGCGGTCTGGAAGCGTCGGGCTGGAACGACCAGGGGATTCCGTTCTACGCGGCCGGGGTCTCTCACTCGCAACGCTTCGAAGTGCCCCGGCCCTCGGGCCGGTATTACGTCCGGCTGGGCGACTGGCATGGGAGCGTTGCCAAGATCGTGGTTAACGGCCGGCCGGCCGGCTACGTCGGCTATCGTCCCTGGAGGCGCGAGGTGACCGATCTCGTCCGGCCCGGGGACAACCAGATCGAGGTGATCGTGATCGGCACCCTCAAAAACACGCTCGGGCCCCACCATGCCGGACCGGGCCTAGGCACAATGGGACCCCATCATTATCAGCTTGCGCCCGAAACCGGACCGCCTCCCGGCGCGGCGTATCGCACGGTCTGGTACGGCCTTCGCCGAGGGTTCTCGCTGGAACACGTCGGGCCGTAAGGGGCCGCTTCTCCGCTTTGACGAATCAAGGATCGACTTTCGACAACCAGGGGTCGTGGATCTCCTTCAGCGCGCCTGGACCGTGCAGAACGGGCGTAGCTCGTGTCGCGGTAGATCGTGGACGTGGTTGTTTTGGTCGCGGACGCGGACCGTGGACTGGCCGACGGTGTGTCGCCGGCCGGCAACGGCAACGACGATCCGGCCGTCGGGGAGGCGGAAGCAGTCGACGCCGCCGGCCGCCCAGCGGTGGGTGCGTCGCACGGCTTCCCGCCTCTGATTGACCGTGCCGGAGGAATCGTAACGGTACGTGTAGAGGACCCTCGGAAGATGGCGTTCGGTCTTTACCAGCCCACTTTCCAGGAGAGGCATGTACCAGAACAGATCGTCGTTGTAGCCGAGGTGCGGCGGAAACGCGACCGCCGTGCCGACGTCGCGCCGCCAGGCGCAAAGGTGATTGGCCGCCATCCCCAGGTTCCCGTTCGAAAGGCGTTGCTGGTCGCGATGCCGAATGGAGAACTCGTGAATCTGCCGAGGCCGATCGCTTCCGATTCGCTCGACCCAAAAGGAGACCACCGCGGCCCCGGAGAGGCAACCCTCGCGGACCCGACGCACGTAGTCGCCGGCGACCAGGTCGTCGTCGTCGACAAAGGAGAAATACTCGCCGGCCGACCGCCGGACCAGCCGGTTGCGCTTCTCGCCGGAAGGGAGCCTTCCGACGTCTTCCTCGATCAACAGCTCCACGTCCCGGTGCGATTCAACTTGCGGGAGCAGAACGGCCTCCAGCTCTTTTCGCATCTTGCGGCGGTTTCTCAGCGCCGGAATCAGGATCGAGAGTTTCACGTCTTGTCCTGTTTTTGGTAGTCGGCCCAGAGGGCCTCGGTTTTCGAGATGTACCAACTCTTGAATCGCGGTTCATGCGTGAGGTAGACGTTCACGCCAAGACGCTCGGCAAAGCCGTTGACGGCGCGGACGACCCCTTCCATGGCGCGATCGTAGTCGTGGCCGGCCATGATGCCGCCATCGGCCACGTGGGGCCAGAACAGCTCGATGTCCCGGCTCACGTGCTCGTATTCGTGGTTCGCGTCGATGTAGAGGAAGTCGATCGGCCAGCGGATGATCCCTTTCTGGATCGCCTCTTCCGACGTCCCGCGGAACACGTGCACGCGCCGGTTGTAGCGCCCCAAGGCGTGCATCGCGATGTGGAAGTCGCAGGAGCGATCCCAGTGCATCTCGCCGTAGCCGGGCAGCTCGTTTTGCCAGGGGTCGATGCAGAGGAGTTGGTCGCCCTTCCACGTATCGAGAAACGTGGTGGCGAAAGCGGCCTTTTCGGTCCCGATCTCCACGGCGTGCCGGAGCAGCCCGCGACGGTTGCAGAGGTCCGCCAAGTGCTTTCTACGGTCGATTTCTTGTGAGAGAAGTATCGCCATTCGGCTCTCCTTTGTTACGGTCGCGAGGCGTTGTATCTCCGGTTCCACTCGCGCGCGCTGGCGGCGAAGTCGCCGGCCGCGCCCATGAAATCCCAACAGGCGGGCCATTGCTCCTGGGCTCGCTCCAATTCCAAGGTGAAAGCATCGGGGAGCAGGCTCTGGCAAAGGCCGAGGATCGTGTCGTAAACGG
>JBDRTC010000973.1:0-3565 GCA_043824335.1 Planctomycetota bacterium
CGGTTGGGCTACGCCGTGCTGGGGTCCGATCGGTTCCGCTTGTTTGCCGTGCCGGGACGCCCCTGCATTTGGCGAGGCGACGGGACGATGTACCACACCTGCCGCCTCGAGTTTGTTCACGCCCCGCCCGCGGCCGGAGAAACCGTGGCCGATTCTTCGGACGATCGTGAATGGGTCCACCATTTTGCCGTGGTCTCTTGCCCAAATCAAACCAGGGGGGAGACGGCCGCACTGGCCCATCGCATGGGCGGGGCCGGTTGGCATGTCGCTGAGGACGGCGCGTTGGCGCTCGTGCTGGACCGATACTTGGTGTATGCGAATTTCTCGTCCGAGGCGAAGTCGGTGTCCGAAGGCAATCAAAGCGTGCCGCTGGCGCCGAAGACGTCGGGATGGGTGACGCGGGCTCCATCTTCACCTTCTTCGCTGGGCTCACGGCCCGTCGACTAGTCCTGTAGGTTATGCTTCAGCATATCGCCCCTGCGCTTGATATGCTGAAGCATAACCTACATCTTCACCTTCTTCGCTGGGCTCACGGCCCGTCGAGTCGGCGGACTTTTCCGTCGATCAGCTCCAGGAACACGTCGGCCAGGGCGGCGGCTTCGCGGCGGTTGTGGGTGATGTGTAGCGCCGTGACGCCCGTCTCGTGCTGGACGTGCTTGAGCAGGCCCATCATCTGGGCGCGGGTATCGTCGTCGAGGGCGGCGAGCGGCTCGTCCAGACAGAGCGTGGCCGGCTTAAAGGCCAGGGCCCGGCCCAGGGCCACCCGCTGTTTCTCGCCGCCGCTGAGCCTCTCGGGCATGCGGTCGAGCAGGTGGCCGATCTCGAGCAGCTCGGCCATTTGGGCGACGGTCGCCACGACGTCGGCCCGGGCGGCCCTGCGCACCACCAAGGCGAAGGCGAGGTGGTCGCGGACCGACATCGTGGAGAAGAGGGCGGCGTCCTGGGGGACGAACCCGATGTTGCGCTCGGCCGGCTTGCGGCAGGTTACGTCGACGTCGCCCAGCACGATCCGGCCCGACGTGACCGGCCTCAACCCCGCGATCGCCTCCAGGATGGTCGTTTTCCCCGACCCCGTCTTCCCCATCAGCACGCCGTAGCTGCCCGAGGGAATCTCGAACGTCACGTCCCGGAGGCGAAACTTGCCTGACTGGATGCCGAGCTTGTCGATCAGGATCACGGTAGGAGTTACAACGTCAGGTTTCTGGTACCCCAGAGCCTTGCCACCATCAGCACGATCACCGCCGCCACGACCATGATGAGCGACACGGCCACGGCGGCTTCCAGATCGCCGATGCTCAGCTCCAGGAACACGGTGGTGGAGAGAACCTCGGTCTTGTTTCGGGTGGCCCCGGCGAAGATCAACAGGGGGCCGAATTCCCCCAGTGCCCGGGCCCAGGCGAGCGTGCCCGCGGTGAGGATTCCCCGCTTGGCCTCCGGCAGAACGACCATCCCGAACGCCTGCGCCCGGCTGCACCCGAGCGTCAGGGCCACCTGTTCCGGCCGAGGGTCGATCTGATCGAACGTGGCCCGCATCACCCGCACGGCAAACGCGCAGGCCACCATCAGTTGCGCCAGCACGACCGCCGGAATCTCGTAAACAACCGCTTCCCGGAATACCCGGGGCAGAAACTGAAACAGGATCAAGAGGCTCAACCCCACGACCAGGGGCGGCAGCACGATGGGGATGTCGAGGATTGCGTCGATCAGATTTCGGCCGAAGAACCGGTGCCGCGACAGCAGGTACCCGACGGGAATCGCAATCCACAGCGACAGGATCGCCGTGGCCGTGCAGGAGAGCATGCTCAACCGGATCGAGTATTGGATCTCGGGCTTCGCCAGCGCGGCGACGATGGGGTTATTGACCACGGCGGCCAGCACCGGGTGCTCCTGGGCCCACGCCCCGCCGATCACCTCGCTGGGCTCGCCGGTGACCATGTACGCCGCGTCGGCCGCCAGCATGGCCACGATCAAGAGCACGTAGGTGCCGCCGATCACGCCGAGAATCACGTAAAACGGCACGTCGGAGCGTACCCGGCGGGGGCGCGACACGGGGAGATCGGCAACGTCGGACATGATGCTCGTGACTTTCGCGGCGCGACACCTCGGTTGGATCAGTTGGCCGGAGCGGTCGGCCGATCGGCGTCTTGCCCGCTGGGCGAACCCTCCACCACCAGCGGCGTCGGCGGACCGCAGCAGGGGTCGTCACCCAGTCGCCAGCCAAAGCCGGCCGACTCGAAGGCGTCGCGCGACTGCGTGATCGTCTGAAACAAGCGCCGGCCGAGGTACTTGTGGTCGCTCGATCGGGCGATGCTGTACGGCTGGATCGCCTTGGCCAAGGGAGAATCGATGGTCACCACGTCCACGCGGTTGCTCTCGGCCATCGTGTCGGTGGCGTAGGCCAGCACGGCGTCGGCCGAACCGGTTGTGACGTTCGGCACCAGCATCGCCGAAGAGGCCGTCTGCGTAACGACGTTCTCCGCGACCAGCTTGTCGTAGAGGCCCTCCTCTTCGAGCAGCCGGCGGGTGAGCACGCCGATGGTGCACTGGTCGGGCTGGCCGATCGCCACGCGAATCCCGGGGCGCACCAGGTCTTCGAGGCCCCGGATGCCCTTCGGGTTCCCTTTTTCAACCGCGATGACGATGTCGGTATGGGAGACGTTCACCGCGTCCTGGAACCAG
Organism: Planctomycetota bacterium; assembly: GCA_043824335.1. Classification (GTDB taxonomy): domain Bacteria; phylum Planctomycetota; class Planctomycetia; order Pirellulales; family Thermoguttaceae; genus JBDRTC01. The sequence continues at coordinate 2,680 of JBDRTC010000973.1, forward strand.
TCGCGGACCGTGTCGAGGTAGTAGACGTCGCAGGCCATGTACATGTCGGGAAAGCCGCTCTGCTGGTCTTGCCGAAGGATCCGCATTTGGGCCGTGAGGATCCCACAGCCGTTGTAGACCGTGTTGACGACGATCCCCTCGCGCTTTTCAAACTTGGCGATGATCGACTCCAGGGCGCGGCGGTTCACGGACCCGGCGAAGAAGGTCACCTCGGGCGCCGCGGCCCAAACGTCGCCGTCGACCGGCTCGTAGCCCATCGACTCGAACGTCTTGAGGCCCCGGTCCCGCGCGGCCAGATAGCGGGCAAATCGGATCGCCGCGGTCGGGTCCTTGGACCGGCTGAGCACGCCGACGGTGATCTGCGCGCTTCCCTTGTCGAGCTCGGGGGCGCGGATCGCCTCGATTTCGGGATACTGGGCCGCGGTCGAATCCCAGATGATCCCCACGTCGACGCTGCCGAGCTTTACGTCGTTGGCCACGTCGGGCACGGTCGGCTTGAACACGCCGTGGTCGGTCACGTTCCTCTCGACGGCCTCCCAGTGACCCGAATCCTCGAGCAAGCGGCGCGTCTTCTGGCCGATGGCCGCCTGGTCCGGGTTTCCCAGGGCCACGCGCACGTCGTCGCGCAAGAGGTCGGCCACGCCGCGGATGTTCCTGGGGTTGCCCTTTTTGACCGCCAGCACCGGGTGCATCGCGGCCACCGGAATCTGCTCGTCGACGAGCCCCTTCTCGTGGGCGAGCTGGGTGTAGCCGTCGTCGCCGGCCAGGTAGAGGTCGCCCCCCTCGCCTACCTCGATCTGGTTCAACAGCGTGCTCGACCCGCCGTACTGCAGTTGGATCGACACGCCGTACTCGCGCTGGTACTCGGCGGCGATCTCTTCAACGG
>JBDRTC010000974.1:0-4059 GCA_043824335.1 Planctomycetota bacterium
ACCGGGGGCGTTTCGGTGGGCCGGTCCTGACCGCCGCGGCCCCCGCCGAACTGCACCTCGACCTGGCGGACCGGCCCGATCGCCCCCGACTGAACCAGCTCGACCACCCGGCGGTAGTTGTCGCCGGCGTGAATCTGCGTACCCAGTTGCGTGGCCAGGTTGTTTTTCTTGGCCAGGTCGGTGAGCAATCGGGTCTCATAGACGTTGTGCGTCAGCGGCTTCTCGCAGTAGACGTGCTTGCCCATTCGCAAGGCCATGGCGGCGGGCGGGGCGTGGGTGTGGTCGGGGGTGCCGATCACGACGGCGTCGATCTGGTTCTCCAACTCGTCGAGCAGCTTGCGGAAGTCGCGGTACTTCTTGGCCTTGGGGAAGTTGTTGAACGTGCCGGCGGCGCGGCGGTCGTCGACATCGCACAAGGCGACGAAGTTCTCGCTGGCGCATCCGTTGACGTCGGCGCCACCCCGTCCGCCCACGCCGATGCCGGCGAGGTTCAGCTTTTCGTTGGGCGATCGGGTCTCGGCCCCGAACGTGCCCCGGGAGACCCAGATCCCGATCCCGGCGAAGGTTGTGTTCCGCAGCATTTGGCGGCGAGTCATTCGGTTCGACATGTTTCGGTCCTCTTTAGTGGCGTGCGGTCAGTTGGCTTTCGAGTGCGGCGATTGTCCTTCAGAAATCATCCTTCATCCTTCATCCCTCATCCTTCTCCTCCGGCCGGGGCGCTTGACGCAATCCCTCCCGACGGCTCCAATGGCTCTTGGTGGAAGGCTCCTTCCACAAAGGGCGTGCCGCCGGCAGAGGGGCAAACGAGCACCGGGGCACGGCGCCCTTAGGCTAGCCGCTCCTGCCGGCGAATGCAACAACCGAGGGCGCCCATGGCTTCAAAAGGGATTCCCGTGGCCGACGACCTGGCCGCCGCGCTGGCGGAACACAACATCGAGCTTCCCAACGAGCAGGTTGCCCTGCTCCGGCGGTATTGTACGCTCTTGTGGGAGTGGAACGCGAAGATCAACCTCACGCGCCACACCGACTACCGCAAATTCGTCGCTCGGGACCTGGTCGACAGCCTCGCTTTTGCGGAGTTTCTCCAGCCGGGCGAGCGAATTCTCGACGTGGGAACCGGCGGCGGCGTGCCGGGGATTCCGCTGGCGGTGCTGCGGCCCGATCTTTCGGTCTCGCTCTCGGAATCGGTCGGCAAGAAGGCCCGGGCGGTGGCCGACATGGTCGATCGGCTCGGGCTGGCAGTGCCCGTTTACGAAGCCCGGGCGGAGGATCTGCTGGGCTCTTGGCAGTGCAACACGCTCGTGGCCCGCGCCGTCGCCCGGCTGGCAAAACTCCTCCGCTGGCTCCGGCCCCACTGGAACTCGTTCGACCGGCTCTTGATCCTCAAAGGCCCCGCCTGGGTCGAGGAGCGGGGCGAAGCCCGGCACCTCGGATTGTTGCGCGACCTGGCCTTGCGGAAGCTGACCTCGTATCCCTTGCCAGGAACCGACTCAGAGAGCGTGCTCTTGCAGATCTGCCGGAAGGAGCAGATGCTCGACCAGTCACGGTGCCGGATCACGAAGCTCGACGAAACCGTATAACGTGGGAAAACGGTAACCCGTCCGCGACACCTCGTGACGACGCTTTGCGTCTGGCTGTGGTCGTAAGGCATCGCGGTACAGACGTTAAGCAATACCGACGCAAAGCGTCGCAGGTGTCCGTTCCCACGCAGAAGCGTGGGAACGAGGAACGATCCTGAGAAGACCGGCTTTTTTTCCTTTTCCGCCGAAACTTGCCCTTGACAGACACGTCGTCCGTACTAATACTACTAGTACAGTTAACGACGACGAGGTGCGCATGGAATTCCGGATCGACACGTCGAGCCGGCTGCCGATCTATCGACAGCTCAGAAACCAGTTCCGCGAGGCGGTCGCCCGGGGGACGCTGGAGCCCGACGCGCGTCTCCCCTCGGTGCGGGAGCTTTCGCGGACCCTGGTCGTCAACCCCAACACCATCGCCCGGGTATACACGGAACTGGAACGGGAAGGGTTGCTCAACACCCGGCCGGGGGTGGGGGTCTTCGTGGCACAGCCCAAGGACGAGTTGACCAGGAAAGTCCGCAAGGAGAGGCTCCAAAAGCTCCTCGACGCGTTCCTCACCGAGGCGGTACACCTGGGCTTCTCCTCGGGGGAGGTCGTGGGATTGGTGTCGGAGGGGGTGAAGCAGTTTCGATGGCAATCGGGAGGTTCATAACTTGCCATGTCCGACGTGATTGTGACCCGTCGCCTGACCAAGCACTACGGCCCAAAGTGCGTGGTCGATTCGCTAAACCTGCGAGTCGCCCAAGGCACGGTGTACGGCTTCCTGGGCCGCAACGCGGCTGGAAAGTCGACGGCCATCAAGATGATGCTGGGGATGGTAAAGCCCAGTTTCGGGCGCGTCGAGCTGTTCGGGGAAGACGCCCAAGAGCTTCGCCCCGAAACCCGCTCCCGCATCGCCTACCTGGCCGAGGGGCATCCGCTCTATCGCTGGATGACCGTGGGCGACGCCGTGCGGTTCACCCGCCCGTTCTACCCAACGTGGAACAACGAGCTGTTGGAGCAGATTCTCGACCATTTTGAGCTTGCGCGGCGTGCGAAGATTCGCCGGCTTTCGGGCGGGCAGCGGGCGCAGGTGTCGTTGGCCCTGGCCGTGGCCCCCGATCCGGAACTCTTGATTCTCGACGACCCCACGCTCGGCCTGGATACCGTGGTCCGCCGCGATTTCCTGGAATCGCTGATCCAGATCATCCAGCGCCGGGGCCGGACTATTCTGTTCAGCTCCCACATCCTCGGCGACGTGGAGCGCGTGGCCGATCGCATCGGGATTCTGGTCGACGGCGTGCTCCGGGTTGACTGCCCGACCGATCATTTCAAGGAGTCGATCCGAAAGGTCGTGATCGAGTTCGACGGCCGGCCGCCGGAGTTCCCCGGCTGCGAGGGATTGGTGACCAGCCGGTCGATCGGCGCCAAGCTGGAGCTTGTTTTGGTCGGCTATCGCGACGAGCATCGCCAACTGGTCGAATCGCTTTCCCCCCGCTCGGTGGAAGTGGTGGAATTGAACCTGGAAGATGCGTTCATCGAATACACTCGCGGGCGGAAACGCTCGCTTCCGATCTTCGCGGGAGAACCGTCGGATGCTGAAGACACTGGCGCTAAAGGAGCTGCGTGAGACGGCCGGGATCGCCGTGGTGGCTCTGGCCGTCTACTTCTACATTGTCGCCAGCGCGATGAACGTCAACTTGCAGCGAGCGATCAGCATGCTGCCCGGTCTCGGCCGGCTGACCAGGTATTGGATGCTGTACCCGGGCCAGGAGTATGCGATCCCGTTTGTCGGCGGGGGCTTTCAATCGAATTTCACATTCATCTCGGTATGCCTGGCGATCGCTTTAGGGTTTCGACAGTCGGTCGGGGAGTCGGTTCGCGGCACCTATCCGTTTCTGCTGCACCGCCCCATGGGGCGCCAGCGACTGCTGGGCACCAAGCTAGCCGTTGGAGCGGTCGTGTGCCTGGTTTGCTCGGCAGTGCCGGTCCTGGTCTACGCCTGGTGGGCAGCGACGCCGGGGACGCATGCCAGCCCCTTCGAGTGGTCGATGACCGTGCCAACCTGGAAGGTTTGGATTTCGGTGCCAATCCTGTACTTGGGCGCTTTCTTGAGCGGGATTCGCTCCGCCCGATGGAAAGGCACTCGGCTGGTCCCCTTGGCGGCGACGGGCGTGCTGGCGATGACCATTCCACACCTGCCGTGGTGGTCGATCTGCGGGTTGGGAGCGGTTGTGCTCGTTGACGTACTGCTGGTCTACAGCATCTTTTTCGCGGCTCGAACGCGGGACTATTGATGACCGGAGTGATCATGGCCAGACGAAAGCCGATTCTTCAGCCGTTGCTTCTCGGGGCGACCCTTGCGCTGGGGTTCGAAGCGGCGTGGGCCACGCTGGTCCTTTGGTGCGTCGCAATGGTGGATCAGGCGAGCCAGTCGGATCGCATCTACGAACAGATCCTCGTTCAGATCGACGGGACGCCGGTGATCGAGTCGTACACG
>JBDRTC010000975.1:0-5459 GCA_043824335.1 Planctomycetota bacterium
CCCGGGGGCGGTGAGGGGAGGACCGTTTACGTCGACCTGAGCACGCGAAAGCTGGCCGACTACGAGGGCATCGTCCGCCCCGGGTGTTTCGACGGGGTCGTGCCGGCCAACGGGCGGTTGTATTGGATGCCCTTGGCCTGCGATTGCTGGCAGGTTCACGGCACCTTCTCGATGGCCCCCAGAGCGGCGTTGGAGGAGCCGAGCGACGGGGCGCCGCCGCTCACGTGGGGCAGACCCAGCGAGCAAGAGCCGGCGGCCGACGACGACTGGCCGATGTTCCGGGCCGACTCGGCCGGCACGGCCACGGTCTCGGCTTCCGTGGGGCAAGAGGTGAAAGAGTTGTGGCGGCAGTCGTTCCCGGGCGGCGGCCTGAGCGCGCCGGTGTGCGCCGCCGGACGCGTCTTCTTGGGGAGCGCCGACGGCACCGCCCGGGCGCTCGACGCGACCAGCGGCGAAACCCTGTGGCAGGCGTCGACCCACGGGGCCGTGCTCTACCCGCCCGTCTATGCGTGGGGCCGCGTTCTGGTCGGCTCCTGCGACGGCGTTCTCTACTGCCTCGACGCCTCCAACGGCCGCGAGCTGGGACACGCCGAATTGGCCCCGGAAACGCGATTCGTCAACATCATGGACCGGCTCATGTCGGCGTGGCCGCTGGGCGGCGGGGTCGTGCTGGGCGAGAAAGGCGTCGCCTACACCGCGGCCGGAAGCACGGCCGCCGACGGCGCCGTCGTGGCCGCGGTCCACATCGGCAGCGGAAGAGTTCTCTGGCGCGAGGCATTCACACCGGACCGCAAGGAGCCGAAACTGAGCTTCGGGGTCCAGGGGAACCTCCTCTTGAAAAACGACACGCTCTTCGTGAACGGCGGCGCCCCGGTCGGCATCGTGGCCTTGGACGCCCCCGACGGCGGCAATGCCCGCGTCGCCTCCCGACTCGAAGCGGGAATGGAAACGTTCCTCGAGCCCGACGACAAGCCGTGGTCGAGCGGCCCCGAGCTGTTCTGCCACGAGCGCGCCCGGACGACGATCTTCAAGCGTCACCAGGGCCGCGCGTACTTCCAGATTTCCGACCGGCACGTGGCCCTGATCGACGGCCGCCTCTTCTCGGCTCTCGATCCCGAGGCGCTCGACCGCATCGTCGAGGTGATGAACAAGGACCCGAAGACGGGCGGGAAGATGGGCGGGGGCACGGTTCCGCAGGACGTGATGCGGGTCCCGACGGACGACTCGATCCTTTGGGCGACCGAGGTGGCCGACATCGGCGGCCTGGCCGTCGGCGCCGACGGGCTGGTCGTTCTGCACGAGAAGAGCGTCGAAGGCCTCTCGGCCGACGGCCAATCGTTGTGGAGCGTCCCCCTGCCCTCGACCCCGGTGCGATGGGGTGTTGCCCTCACCGCGAAGCACTGCGTGGTGACACTGGCCGACGGGCTCGTGGTCTGTCTGGAAAAGGGTGCGGAGTAACATCTCAGCCGTCTGAAGCCGCACTTACGAGACGCACGCACAACCTCGGTCCCAAGCTCTGCTTGGGACCGCACTTCCGCCGACTTCTGTCTCGCCGGGTTGCTCTGGGGGACGAAGCGATGCTGCGAGGTGGGAGTGTTCCCCAGCGGAGCTTGGGAACAAGTTAAAGGCAAGCAGTGCCGCGGAGTTGCGACGTGCACTGCTTCTGCGAAGCAGTGGCACACTGTCTTGGAGCGTATTGGCTTGGTGAGAAATGGGGACTAAGGCCAAACGGCTACTCGGCCGCCTTGAGGATGTCGGGCACGCAGCCTTCCTTGCCGATGGCCATGATGTGGACGCCGTCGCACACCTTTTGCTCGCGCAGCTCGCGGATCATGCGCCCGGCGATGCGGATGCCGGCCTGGAGCCGCTCGCCCTTGGGCGCTTCGGCCAGCTCGTTCACCAGCGCGTCGGGGACGAAGATGCCCGGCACGTTCTTGTTCATGTACTTGGCCATTCCGGCCGAGACGAGAAGGACAATGCCGGCCATGATCTTCACGTCGCCCTGCCGGGCCTGGTCCATGAAGCGCTTGAAGTTGTCCAGATCGTAGATCGCCTGGGTTTGGATGAATTTTGCCCCCGCGGCGATCTTCTTGCGGTACTTGAGCATCTGCGGCTCGATCGGGTCGGCCTCCGGGGTGACCACGGCGCCGGCGAAGAGATCGGTGGCGCCCTGCATTTCGTTACCCGTCAGGTCCTTCCCCCGGTTCAAGAGGCCCACGGTCTGGAGGAGCTGCACGCTGTCGAGATCGAAGACGGGCTTCCCCTGGGGGTGGTCGCCGACGGAGATATAGTCGCCGGTCAGGCAGAGCACGTTTTTCACACCCAGCACCGAGGCGGAGAGAAGCTCGGATTGCAGGGCCAGGCGGTTGCGGTCGCGGCAGGTGAGCTGGAGGATCGGTTCGCCGCCGTGGTCGACGATCAGCCGGCAGATCGCCAGGGAGCTGATCCGCATCACCGAGCTTTGGTTGTCGGTGACGTTCAGGCCGTCGACCTTGTCCTTGATGAGGTCGATGTGCTCGAGCAGCTCGGAGATTTCCGTCCCCTTGGGCGGGCCGACCTCGGCGGTGACCACGAAATCCTTGTCCTCGAAAGCCTGTCTGAAGGCGGCGACCATCCGGCTATTCCTCAAAGCAGTAGGCAGCGGGCAGTGGGCGGTATCCGATCCTCTTCAATCATCCTTCATCCTTCATCCTTCATCGTTTCCTCAAACGCTTGGTGCGTGTGTCTCCGCGGCTTGGCCATGACGCTGTAGTCCTTGGGGGGCTGGATCTTCTCGGCGTCGGCGAGCCGGCCGAGCTTGTCCAGTTTACGGTAAATCAGGGTCCAGGCACAGTCCTTCTCGCCGTCGACCTCGCACTTGCCGTGATCGGTGCCGCCGCAGGGGCCGTTCAAGAGGTTCTTGGCGCAGATCGTCATCGGGCAGATACCCCCGGTCTGGTCGAGCACGCAGTCGGAGCAGGCCATGCACTTCTGCGACCAGACGCCCGCCCCCTCGGCCACGCCGATGAAAAGCGTGTTCAGCGCGGGCAGCACCAGCTTGTCGTCGTAGTGCTCGGCCAGAAACTGCACGCCGGCCCCGCAGCCCGTGGAAAGGATCACGTCGTAGTCCCCGGCGTACTTGGAGAGGGCGTCGAGATACTCCTTGTCGCATTGCCGGGTGATGGTGATCTCGTCGATGGTCCGCGTTTTGCCGGCCAGCTTGCCTTTCATGCGAAGCTGGGCGGCCAGCAGCTCGACCTCTTTCTCTCCGCCCGACATGCAAACGGCCACGCAGGTGCCGCAACCGACGATGAGGATTCGCACCATCCCCTCGAGCATCGCGTCGATTTCGTCCAGCGTCTTTCGTTCCGCGACAATCATTATCTCATGCTCCGGTTTCTGAGTTGCTCGATCCGCCGGCGACCCGTTCGGCCTGACGGATCAATCGGCCGAGCCTGGCCTCCGGCAGGGGCGGATGTTCGTTGGGCTCGCGGGCGAGCTTGCCGCCCGCTTCTTGTTTCATCATTTCCCGCAAGCGGTTGGGGCCCAGCTTCCTGGCCCGATCGGTCATTTCGTTGGCCCTCTCGGCAAACAGGGGGCCGGCCGAGGCGGGAATGTGGAAGAACTCGAGCCGCTCCGGCTCGAGGCCGACCTCGGCCAGAAGTTGCCTGGCGTGCTTCACCGTGTGGATGGCCCGCAGGTTGCCCTTGAGGAAGTGGCAGTCGCCCAGCGCGCAGCCGGCCACGTAAACGGCGTCGGCCCCCTCCTCGAACGTGCGCAGGAGCACCCGCTCGTCGATCTTGCCGGTGCAAAGGATTTTGATGATCCGCACGTTCGGGGCGTACTCCAATCGCATCGACCCGGCCAGGTCGCCGGCCGTGTACGCGCAATAGGTGCAGCAGAAAGCCACGACTTTTGGTTCAAACGGTTCAAACGGTTCGCCTCGGCTCTCGTCGCTCAATCGTCTTCTCCCGGTTTGCCGGCGGCGGTGGCGCCGGCGGCCTCGAACTGGGTATCTTTGCAAAGAAGCCGAACAGCACGTCGACCTTGCTGATGATCTGATCGTCGCGGTAGTGGCGCGTGGTGATTGCCTTTCGCGGACAGACCGAGGCACAAACCCCGCAGCCCTGGCAGCTTGCCGGCTCGATGTGGGCCACGCCGTCCTCGCCGATCTCGGGCACCCCGTAGGGGCAGGTGCGCACGCAGGTGAGGCAGCCGGCGCAATCGTCGGTGTTGACCTCGGAAACCACGCCAGAGCGGTCCAGATAGGGCTTCGAGATGACGGTTGCCGCCCGGGCCGCCGCCCCTTTGGCCTGGCTGATCGACTCGGCCATCGTCTTGGGCGCGTGGGCCGCCCCGGCCAGAAAAATGCCGTCGCTGGGGAAATCCAGCGGCCGAAGCTTCATGTGCGCTTCGAGGAAGAAGCCGTCGGCGTTCAAAGGCACCTTGAGCGCCTGGGAGACCTCCCCGGAGCTTGGATGCGGCCGAAGCGCGGCCGAAAGCACCAGGAGGTCGGGCTTGAACCCGACGGGGCGCTGGAGCACGTCGTCGGTAACTGTCACGCGCAGTCCGCCCTCGTGGCTCACCTGGGGCTTGTCGTCCGCCTCGAAGCGAATGAACACAACGCCCGCCTCGCGGGCCCGCTCATAGTAGATCTCGTCGAGGCCGTAGGTTCGCATGTCGCGATAGAGCACGTACACCCGTGCCTCGGGGTTGGCCCCCTTGATCGCCAGCGCGTTCTTGACCGCGTTCTGGCAGCAGACGCGCGAGCAGTAGGGATGCTCCTCGTCGCGCGAGCCGACGCACTGGATCATCACGACTTCCCGGAGGCTCTCCGGGAAACCGGGCTCGTCGAGCTTTGCCTCCAACTCAAGTTGCGTGATGATCGAGTCGCTCTCCGGATAGCTGTATTCGGTGGGCACGTAGGGCTCCCCGCCGGTGGCGACGATCACCGCGCCGCCGCCGATCTCGATCAAGCGGCCGCCCAGCCCCAGCGTGGCCTTGAACTTGCCCATGTGGCCGGAGAAATCCTCGATCGTGGCGCTCGTGTAGAGCTTGACCCGGGGGTGGCCCTTGACCTGCTCGACGAGGTCGTCGAGATAGGCCTGGGGATCTTCCCCGTGAAGGGTGCGGCGGATGCGGCGGGCGATGCCGCCCGGCTCCGGCTCCCGTTCGATGAGCGCCACCTCGAAGCCCTGCTGGGCCAAGCTCAGGGCGGCCGTCATGCCCGCCAGCCCCGCCCCCAGCACGATCGCCCGCTGATCGACCTCCAGGCGAAGGTCGCCGAACGGGCGGAGCGTGGCCGCCCGGGCCACGGCCATGCGCACCAGGTCCTTGGCCTTGACGTTTGCCTCCTGCGGTTGGTTGAAATGCACCCAGGAGCACTGGTCGCGGATGTTGGCCATCTCGAACAGGTGCTTGTTCAGGCCGGCCTCCCGGAGCGTCTCCTGGAACAGCGGCTCATGGGTGCGCGGCGTGCA
>JBDRTC010000976.1:0-7210 GCA_043824335.1 Planctomycetota bacterium
ATTCTCGCCAGGGGAGTACCGGTGCCTCTTCTCTGTTCACCGATGCGCCGAAGCCCCTGGCTTTCTTGGAGTTATGACCGTCCGGCAACAGAGGAGAGGCACCGGTACTCCTGGTGTGTACCTTCCACGTACGCAAATTCCGGATGAACCGTAATTATTGCCCGATGCAAGCCATTGCCCAGACTGTAGGATTCCACGGATGCCGGCCACAGCTGCGCTGTGATTCGCGGAGCTAGACTTGATAGATGGGGCAAGGTGTTGACGCGTCTGCAATAACGGGCTACGACGAAGGGATCGGCGCGACCCGGTCGCCACCGGCTCACGGCAAGCGGCCCATCCTTCCGGGGGGGCGACTGACCGGTCCCCGGCTTCGACTCGCCCGAAGGCCGCCAAGAAATGGGCCTCGAACGGTAACCGATACGGTGTACGTTCTCCAAGGCAAAGACCCCGACAGGGAATATGAGCTGGTCGACAAGGAGATCCTTGTCGGGCGCGACCAGAGCTGCCAGATCGCGATCGACGCCGATTCGGTAAGCCGGCAGCACGCGCGCCTGGCGTTGGAAAACGGGACCTACGTCATTGAAGACCTCCAGAGCAGGAACGGAACCTACCTCAACGGAGAGAAGATCGAGGGCAAGGTCCGCCTGAAGGAGGACGACCGCCTGGAGATCGGCGTCACGGCGTTCGTGTTTCGATCGTCTCGGCCCGTTTATCACGCTCCCAGCGTTGGATCGAGCCCCAGCGTCCTTTGCAGCATCGACGCGGTCGCCGGCGAGGACACGGTGGCCCAAGTCAACGCGGAGGGGAAGCTTCGGGCGATTCTGCGCATCACGAAGTCGCTGGGGAAAACGCTCGACCTCCGCGCCTTGCTTTCCCGGATGCTGGAAGGCCTGTTTGAAATCTTCCCGCAGGCGGATCGGGGCCTGGTGCTTTTGCGTCAGGGCCAGCGACTGGTTCCGGCGGCCGTCAAGGATCGGCGTGGCAAGCCGAAGGACGTTCAATACAGCAAGACAATCGTCAGCAAGGCGGTGGCGGAGCGCAAGGCGATCCTCAGCCTCGACACGGCCCGCGATGAAGAGATTCCCGTCACGGCGAGCATCACGCGGCTGCAGATCCGATCGGTGATGTGCGTGCCCCTCTTGTCGCAGGACAGGAAGGTGCTGGGGGTCATCCAGCTCGACATTCGGGACAGGGCGCGCAAGTTCGACACCCACGACATGGAGATCCTCACCAGCGTGGCCAGCCAGGCGTCGGTTTCCGTCGAGCACGCCCAACTCCACCGGGAAATGATGAAGCACGCCCGGATCCAGAGAGAGCTCGATTTCGCCCGCGACGTGCAGCACAGCTTTCTCCCCAAAACCACGCCCGAGGTGGAAGGGTACAGCTTCTGGGTCCATTATCAGGCGGCCAGGCAGGTGGGCGGGGATTTTTACGACTTCCTGCGTCTGCCCAACGGAAAGGAGGCGATCCTCCTGGGCGACGTGGCCGGCAAGGGGATTCCCGCCGCGCTGATGATGGTCAGGGCGTCCGGCCTGTGCAAGCTGGCACTGCGAAGCCACCCGGACAACATCGCCGAGGCGATGAACCGCCTGAACAGCGAGATCTGCGACGTGGGCATGGAAAAGGGGTTTATCACCCTCGTGCTTTGCGTGATCGACCCCAAGAGTCACGAGGTCACCGTGGCCATTGCGGGCCACATGCCTCCCATGTTCCGCAGGGTCGACTGGATCATCGACGAGAACGTCGGCTACGACGAGCGGGGCCGGCCGCTAGGCATCGAACGCGAGTGGAGCTACCAGACGGGTCAGACGCGACTCGAGCCCGGCGAACTGGTCGTCCTCTTCAGCGACGGCGTTTGCGACGCGATGAACTCGGCCGAGGAGCCCTATTCGATCGACCGGGTCCGCGAACAACTCCTCGGCATGAAGGCGAAAGGGCCGGCCGAAATCGGGCAGACGCTGATGGACGACGTCCACCGGCACCTGGCCGGAAACGAGCAGGGCGACGACGTGTCGTTGCTCATCTTCCAGCGCGACCCGGCCTAGCCGTCGCTCCTCAACTCCTCGGCCACCGATCGACCTCTCCACTCAACGTCTCCTCGCCTCCTCGCGTGAGGGCCCCAGTTGTCGGCCGCGCCGGACCGGAGAACCGCGCAAATGGCCCGATGTTGCTTGACTGGATCGGACCACCTGCTAAGATAAATGTCAGCAAGTTTGTCTGACTTACAACAGGACTTTTGCAGAAGTCCAGTTACAAGGAGGCGGTTTGTGGCTCGAGTGTTCCGCGACGTCACGGAGGGCGAACTGCGCGTGTTGAACGTTCTCTGGGACGAGCGGTCGGCGACGATTCGGCAATTGACCGACACCCTCTATCCCGAGGGGACCGCCGGCCAATACGCCACCGTGCAGAAACTGCTGGAGCGCCTTGAAAAGAAGGGCTTCGTCCGCCGCGACCGCAGCAGTCGGGCCCATCTTTTTCGGGCGACGATCGCTCGCGAACAGGTCATCGGCTGGGGTCTGCAAGAGCTTGCCAACGGACTTTCCGGAGGATCGGTGCTCTCCCTCTTTTCCCAGTTGGTCAAACCGAGTCGGCTGACGGACAAAGAGCGCCAGGCGCTCCGCAGTTTAGCTGCAGACCTTGATCGCCAGACGACACACAAGCGCCGTCGTTGAGGGGCTGCAAGCCAAGAAGTTGGGCACACTTACCGGAGCCGAGGCAGCTTGCTGCGTCTGCCCCAATGATTTAACCGTGCAACTGGAAGCGGCGCGTGGCCTAACACGCACAAACGCCGAGGTCGATTGTGGGCGTACTGCTCGAGGTTGGACTGACGAACGCTCTGATGGCGGTTCTGTTGGCAGCGGTGGCCGCCGCGGCTGCCGCCCGGAGAATACGTCCGGCCTTCGTCCATGGGCTTTGGCTGTTGGTTTTCGTCAAGCTGCTGACACCCCCACTCGTCGGCGTGCCGGTTCCTTTCTTTTGGAGTCAACCCGAGCGCCCGGCGGCGGATGCCGTCTTCGGCGAGGCTACCGGGCCACAATCCGGCGGCGAGACCGGCTGGCAGACGGATCTGCCACGCGCGGACCGCGTTGCAGTAGAGAGAGGCTCCGCGGCTGTTCGCGGATTGGGCCGAGGGGGCTCGGCTGACTCCGAAGCCGGTCAATCCCAAGCCAACGCCGGTGGCGGACAACTGGTGGCGGATCCTGCCTCCGGTTTCGGCGCTCTCGGCAACGGCCCGGCCCCGAGCGGAAGTGGCGGCCTTCTGAAGCGTTCCGCGATCCGTCGCATCATGGCCGTCTTGTGGCTGGCCGGCTCGTTGGCCTGGTTTGGCGTGTCTTTGGTGCTGGCATGGCGGGTGTGTCGTTTGCTGGCACTGGCACGGCCGGCGCCGCGCCGGTTGCAGGAAGAGGTTCAACGACTCGCCCGGCGACTGAAAGTGAGCCGGCGCCCCGAGGTCCACGTGGTTTCGGGCCGGATCTCTCCGATGGTCTGGCCGATCGGGCGTCGCGTCAAGATCCTCCTCCCAAAGGGCTTGCTCGACCAATTGACGCCCGACGAGCTATCCACCGTCTTGACTCACGAGTTGGCGCACGTGAGGCGCAAGGACCATTGGGTTCGATTGCTGGAGTTTGTCGCCACCGGTTTGTATTGGTGGCATCCGGTGGTTTGGTGGGCCCGGGCGCAACTGCGGCGTGCCGAAGAGGAGTGCTGCGACGCCTGGGTCGTAACCACCTGGCCTGAGCTGGCCAAAACGTACGGCGCCGCCTTGCTCGAGACGATCGATTTTCTCTCCCAAGCGCCGGAGCGCCGGCCGATCTTGCCGCCGATCACCAGCGCGACGGGTACGGTCCGATCGCTGCGAAGCAGACTGACGATGATTTATCGTCTCGGTACGCCGGCACGGTTGGGCCCGAGAGGGCTCGCCGCCCTGGTGATGATGGCCGTGCTTTTCCTTCCGATCGTGCCGAGACGTGCCGCCAGAGCGATCCCCACGCGTGGCGATCCCCTTCGTGCGGGTGTCCGGGAACTAGGGACGGTTGGAGGCGACTCGGTCGGCCACCAGGGAGTGCATCGAGTGGGCGTCGCCGTCGGAGACGCCTCCCACGCGAGGATTCGGAGCTTCGACGGATTTGACGGGCGTTTTGCACTGGACTGGAGGCCCGTGCGCCCCGATCCCACGCACGTTTCCCTGGCAAAGCGCCCGGGCATGCTCACCCTAACCACCCAGGCCGGAGACGTCTACGGCGACGTTCGCCCCCTGGCCAAGAACCTCTTCGTCATCGACAACCCGTTGCCGGAGGGAGGTGATTTCGTCGCGACGACGTGTCTCGACTCGTTCGAGCCGACGATTCCCTGGCAGCAGGCGGGCCTGCTGGTCTACGACGATGACCAGAGCTTCCTCAAGTGGAGCTACGAGTTCAGCAGCCTGGAGGAGCCAACCCTGGTCGTCACCCGCGAGGAGAACGGGCATCCGCTCGCATGGCGCGTGCACTCCGGTCCGGATTCGGACCGCATCTGGCTGCGATTGACCAAGCGAGGGCGACTCTACGAGATCGCCAGCAGCACCGACGGCGGAACCTTCACCGTGCATGGCGAGTTCCTCTGGGGGGACGGCCTTCCCAAACAGATCGGCCTGATCGCCGTCAACGGTCCGACGCCTGACGAGACCGACGCCCACTTCGACTTCTTCGAAGTACGCTCTTTGACGCCCCGGGAAAGGGACGAGCCGCGGCTGGAGGAGAGGCGGGCCCTTCAAGGGACGTGGGAATCCGTCTCGCGCGGGCCGGACGGGAAACCACGGGAAGAGGCGCCCCTCTCGCGGCTCACCTTTGTCGGCGGAAAAGTGACGGTCGGGGAAAAACAGCGGGGCTCCGAATACGAGTACTCGCTCGATTTGGCCAAGAAACCGAAAGAGATCCTCTTGTGGGAGAACCATGACCAAAGGACGGTCGTGCGGCGATTTCTCTACTCGCTCAGTGGCGACACCCTCGAGGTCTGCTTCAACCCCGACCCGGAGGGACCGCCGCCGGGCGACCTGAACGCCGGAGAAGACGATGCCTTCTCGCTGTTGACTCTAAGACGTACAAAATCCGAGTGGTCGGCCGCGGCGGCTGACCTCGCTCTGACGATGAAGGCGTCGCCGTGGAGACCTCAGAAGCAGTTCGAGGATCTCGACGAGAACGAAGACGGCCTTCTCGCCGTCGAGGAGTTCACGGCCGAGCTAACCGTGCCTGAGGCAATCCGGCAGGCGACCGACGTCTTCGAGCTTTCCGATCGAGACGGCGACGGCGAGCTGTCGCTCCAGGAATTCCGGTTCAAGCCGCGCAAGGCGGTCTATCGGGCAATGGACACCGACGGCGACGGGTCCCTCTCGATCAAGGAGTACTGTCGTGGCGAGATGACGTCGGCTTCGGTCGCCCGGATTTGCATGATCTTTGGGCTCGTCGATGGCGACGGCGACGGCAAGCTGAGCTTCGAGGAGTTTCGAAATCGCCCGGAAGAGGCATGGTTCGCGAAACTCGACCTGAACGAGGACGAGTGCCTTACGTATGACGAGTACGCGGCGGGGGCCGTCTGGCTTGTGCGCGACGGTCGCTGCCCCCTGGTGTTCGCGGCGTTCGACCGCAACGGCGACGGCAGCCTGGACTTCGAGGAGTACGCCAGCAAACCCGAGGAAGCGCACTTCCACATCAAGGACGCCGACGCCGACGGAAGGCTCGGTTTCCGAGAGTTCGGCGTCTGGCTCTACACGCCGGAAGAGATCGCCGCCGGCAAGAGGCAGTTCGCCGAGAAGGACGCCGACGGCGACGGCTTCGTCTCCTTCGAAGAGTACATCTCCTCCGGCGGGCAAGGGGCATAGCACACCGGCTCATACTGCTTGACTCGTTTGCGGAACCTGCTAAAGTGGATGTCAGTGAGGCCGTCTGGCTTAGAACCGGAGAGTGACCATGAACGTGTCAAAAGACTCTCGACGACGATCGCCCCGTTGGAAATGGGGCCTCGTCGCCGCGTTGGCTGGCGTTTGTCTTGCGGGCGGTCTTTGGCTCACGCGGGGCCGCCTCGATCGGCGCGAAGCGGAAGTGGCAGAGGCTCTTGTGGCAGACGCTCTTCCGGGGCGCGTCGTCACCAAACCGATGCAGGGGTGGAGCGTTGCCTACTCTCCGGACGGGAAGCAGATTGCCGTCGGAGTGGGGAGGCCGCACGCTCGCGGCGAACTCCAACTCTGGGACGCGGCCTCCGGCAAGCTGAGGGCCAGGTCGAAGGAGCGGCGTGGCGTGGCGTCGGTCGCCTTCTCACCGGATGGGCTTCTTGTCGCCGGCTGCAATTGGGACGACGTGGTCAAGATTCACAGGGTCGACACGCTCGACGTGACCGTCACCATTCCGCTGGAGCGACTCGGCAAACTGGCGTTTTCTCCCGACGGCAAGACGCTGGCCACCGCAATAACGCATCGCGTAATCGGTCCAGAAACGGCCGCGAACGTCACCCTGTGGGAAGTCGCCACCGGCAACGAGACCCTTCGGTGTGAAGGCGAGCTGGTCCACATTCACTGCGTCGGGTTCTCGCCCGACGGCAAACTCGTGGCCGCGGGAGGCGTCGCCGTTGATCGCCGCGACGGGCTCTCGCCCGACGCCAAACCCCTCGCCGGGGATGGTCAAGGAAACGTGGTGGTGGGCCGGGTCATCTGCTGGGACGTCGCGACCGGCGAGCAGGCCCTCGTGCTGGAAGGGGAAGGCGGTTCGGTGGTCGCGCTGGCCTTTTCGCCTGACGGAGCGACCATGGCAACCGGCGGCACGGATAAAATGGTCCGGCTCTGGGACATTGCCTCGGGCGACGTGAAGAAGACGCTTGAAGGTCACGAGGACCGGGTGGAAAGCATCGCGTTCTCGCCGGACGGAACGATGCTGGCCACCGGAAGCCAGGACCACACGGCGATGCTTTGGGACATCGAAGCCGGAGAGCCGTTGGCGCGCTTCGTCGCAGACACCGAGAGCGTTCGCTCGCTGGCCTTCTCGCCCGACGGCCGCACGCTGGTGACCGTTGGCCGCGAGGGGAGCCCGAAGCTCTGGGACATTGCGAAGCCCCGAGAATCCGGTGCTTTCGGCCCCGTCGCGGTGCTGACGGAGCCCGTGTTGGATCTCGCCGAGGCGGGCCGTGCCAGAGCCGCCCGGATGGAAGCTCGGCTCACCCTCGATTTCCCAGAGCAGTTCAA
>JBDRTC010000977.1:0-8688 GCA_043824335.1 Planctomycetota bacterium
TGAAGGATGAAGGATGAATGGAAGAGCGATCGTATGCCGGTCCGCGCTCGATCCGTGGACTCTCGACTCTGGACTCTCGACTCTCGTCCCTCCTCGCAGCCAACGCGTTAAAGCCGGTCAGTTTGGCGGTGACGTAACAGCCGCAGGCATGAGGCGGGGCGTAGAGGAGCCCGTTCGCCGGCATCACGCCGTACCGGCAGACGCCCCGTGCCCAGCTATGCCAGAAGACCTCGCCCGTGGCAAGATCGATGAACTCGGTCCCCCGACGACCCCCGAGGATGTAGCGGTCGGTGGCCTTGTTGTCGTAGCAGCGATGATGGTGCCCGGGGTTCTCGGGCTCGACGTGTCTGAGCATTTCGCCCGTGGCCGGATCACGCTCGGTCGCGAAGTACGGGCCCCACGCAGGGCCTCGTTTTTTTGGGAAAGGCTTGAAGCCGCCGATCCAGAGCGATCCGCCGGCGAGGAACACGTCGCGAACGTCGGTGACGGAGCAATCCTGGGTCCACTGCGTCTGGCCCGTTTCGGCCGAGAGGGCCGTCACCGTCTTGCCGCCGGCCGAGAAGACGCTTTCCTCCGACACGAGGCGCAGCGGCGCGGAGGCCGCGGACCAGAGCCTTTGGCCGCTCTCGATATCGAGGCAGACAATCTCCTGCCCCTTCTGATAGAAGACGCGGTTTCCCTCGGCGCACAGACTGTACGTCCTCAGCCCCGCGGCGTCCGCGCCGGTTTTCTTCCACTCGACACGACCCGTGTCGGCGTCGAGGGCAAGGATCGCGATACCGGCCTTCGACTCGGTCGCTCGCAGACGTTTAACCAGCGGCTCGGCCGATTCTCGCTGGTAAAGCGGCGAGCCCTTCCGTTCGAGGAGTTCCGCCCATTTGGCCAGCTCGGCGGTGCGTGCTTCGGTGACGCTTCGGACGGCCACGAGCAGGGTCCCCTCGTGCCACACGACCTCCTCCGCGCCCTCGGTCTCCTCATACACCTTGAGCGTTTCTCCGCTCGCCGCGTCCACGGCCGAGAGCGGCGCGTGAAGACCCAGGGTGACGTAAACGCGGTCTCCGACGGCCACCAGCTTCCGCTGAAGCTGGCGGGGTGTCTGCCCCCAGTTGACGATGTGGGGAAACCAGCTTGCCACCGGCTTCTTCCAGAGCAAAACGCCGTTGAAGGCATCGCGGGCAACCAGATGCCACCGGGCCGGCCCGCGGATGGACGCGATGGGCCCCTCGTCGGCAATGTAGAAGATCCGCCCGCCGGTTGAAACCAAAGCGTAGATGCCCGGGATGTGTTCGTGACTCCGCGTGTGCCGCGGCTCGGCGTTCCATTGGAGCCGGCCGGGCGGGCCGACCACGTCGTCGTGGGCCACCGCGTTGTTGCTTGCGTCGTGGAGGTAGTGGGTCCACTCGTCGATGTCGTCCGGGCGCGGCTTCACAGAGTTCGTCCACGTGTCGCCGCTTTTGAGATACGCCACGCCCTGGGGCGCGAGCACCCGCATCACTTCCTCCCTCGGGATCGCGCCGAGATCGGCCGACACGAGGAGATTGACGAGGTTGTCGGCGTAGGGCAAGCGACTGCCGGCCCACTGTTCGACCGAAACCCGCCCGTAGAGCCCCAGCGAGCGGACGTGCGAGCGGGCTTGGGCGACGTTCTCGGCGTCGGCGTCCAGGCCATGAACGATCGCCGTCTCGTTTGGCCCCAGAGCGGCCGTCAATCGCCCGTCGCCCGAGCCGACGTGCACGATCAACCCGCCCGTGACGCCGGTTGCGTCGAGAATCTCCCTCGCCTGCTCCTTTTCCGTGCTCCAGGCGGCAGGGGTGAAGATAGCCGTCACAAGCGCGCAAAGCACGCTCGCCTTGATGCGGATGGATGCCGTGCTCATTTTGCGATTCTCCTTCCCCGTTGGAGCCAGAGACGCCCTCAGCATATCCGATGCCGAGTCAACCGGGAAGCAAGGTTCGCCGGTTGTCGTTGCAGCGGTTGGCTTGCCCAGCAGTGATCTTCGGGAGAATCTGTGCAGCACTGCTGGGCAAGCCAGCAGTGGCACCCTATTTCAACGGGCTGCTGGAAATCGCGGAGGTTTCTTGAATTGGGGGGGAGGTCCGGCTACACTCAACGGCGCCGGCGAGCGCGGGTCGCACGCGCCGGTCGCCGGAGAGGGAAAACGTCTACCGAAAGGAGCTTTCGATGCTCGGTTCACACACCATTTGCCGCACTGCTTTGCCTCGCTTTGCTTTCCTGCTGGCGGCCGCTTTCGCGCTGTCGCCCGCGTTCGCCCGGGCTGGGGCGGAAGAGGCGAACGTGCGGGCCGATGCGGACGGCGTCGTTCTCGAAACCGATGATCTGGTCTACGCGATCGGGAAGGACGGAACGAACCGGGCGTTCCAGGATCGACGGACCGGCCAAAGCTACCTCGCCCCCGGCGGTCCGGGCCACTTCATGTCCGTCCAGAAAGAAGGAGCGTGGATCGGCTCCACGGCCGTCGAGCTTGCCGGCGACCTTCTCTCCGTGACTTTCGGCGATTCGGGGGTTGCGGCGAAGGTTCGGGTTCGGTCTTTCCCGAGCTACCTTTCGTTCGAGCTGATCGGCGTGAGCGATGATGCCGTCACGTCACTCAGGCTGGCCCAACTGCCGCTGACGCTCACTGAGCACATCAGCTACAGTCTCACCTCCTGCCGAAACGATGAGTTCGCCGCCGCGGTGATCCCGCTCAACATCGAGACCCATTCCTATCCCACCCGAGGAAAGCCGGCAGTGCTCACCGGGCACGCCGATGCGGCCGTCCGACTGGAGGGAGCCAAGATCGCCGTCTTGGGGTGCCCGACGGAGAAGCTGCTCGACGCAATCGAGCGCGTCGAGATCCAGAACGGCCTACCGCATCCCACGCTGGGAGGCGTGTGGGCGCGAAGGTCGCCCGAACAGATGAAGTCGTACCTCTTCATCGATCTTTCCGAGGCCACGACCGACGCGGTGATCGACTACGCCCTGGCCGGCGGATTTGGCTACATCGTCATCTACGACGGCATCTGGAGCAGCTCGCACGGAAGCTACCCCGTGAACCGGGCCTACTTCCCCAATGGCGACCCGGGCCTGAAGGCCACCAGCGATAAGATCCACGCCGCGGGGCTGAAGTTCGGCATGCACAATCTCGACATGGTCGTCAGCAAGGGCGATCCGCTGGTCCACCCCGTGCCGGCCGACGGGTTTCTCATGTACCCCGACCGGCGGCGAATTCTGGCCGCGGACGTCGGCCCGGCCGACACGTTCCTCCCCACGACCGCCTCGCCCGCCGGCCTCTTGGCCAAGAGCGACAAGTCCCGCTTCCACGGCCGCGACCTCAGGATCGGCGACGAGATCATCGTCTACGACGACCTCCAGACCGCGGAGCCGTTCGGCTTCGTCGGGTGCCGGCGCGGAGCCCACGGCACGGCGGCCGCCGCCCACGAATCGGGAGCGACGATCGGCAACTTTTCCGAGTTCATCAACCACTACCGGCCCGACGTGAAGAGCGATCTCTACGACCGCATCGCCCGGGCCGAGGCCGGCGCGCTCGACCAGTTCGAGTTCGACTACATCTACCCCGACGGCATCGGCGAAAACCTGGGCTACTGGCCGGAAGGCCCGTCGTGGTACATCAACAATCTCCTGGTCTCCAAGCTGTTTGGCTACACGAAGCGGGAGGTGATGTTCGCCCACGCGCCGGTCTCGAACTACTCCTGGCACGTCTTCAGCCGCGGCAACACGACCGACTTCGTACAGACTGGGATCATCAAGCACTTCGATCGGGTGAGCGTTGCGGGCGCGGCCCGCTCGGACGACGACCTGCAGCCGTTCGAGTTCGGCTGGTTCGGCTACTTCACCCATTCGCTGGCCGGCGACGCCACGCGCCCGCGGGAGATGGAGTACGCGTGGTCGAAGGCGGCAGCCTACGGGGCGGCGATGTCGCTGGAGACGAACAAATCGGTCCTCGACGCCAACGGCCGGACCCAGGAAATCTTCGCCACGATCAAGAACTGGGAGGAGCTGAAGCTCGCCGGCCATTTTTCCGACCCGATCAAGGCGCAGCTTCGGGTGCCGGGCCGTGAGTTCACTCTGGATCGCGCCGCCGACGGGGCCTGGCAAGTGCGGCCGGTCACCTACGGCCCGGAGCACTACGTGGCGGGGCTCGACGGAGAGCACGACCTCTGGGCCTTCGAGAACAAGCATCCCGACCAGCCGCTCCGCGCGTCGATCCAGATGAAGCCAAAACTCGCGGAGTACGGCGACGCCGCGAACGTCGCGCTCCTTGCGCCGCCCGGGCCGCTCAACCTGTGTACGACGGGGGCCGGTCCCCTGGGCCGACCTCGCCAGTCTTCGGGAGTCGATTTCAAGCTCGACCCTTCGCCCGTCGAGTCGCCGGCCCGGGGCACGAGCTTCGAGGTCACGGCCGCCAACAAAGGGCCCGGCGGGGCCGGCTGGGGATGCGCCGAAGTGATTCTCGACAAGCCAGAGAACCTCACGCGGCACCGGGCGCTGGGCGCCTGGGTCGAGGGGGACGGCTCGGGCGCGTACCTGCACTTTGTGCTCGAAGACTCGGGGCGGTGGAGTGTGCGCGACTACTACGTCCGCCTCGACTTCACCGGCTGGCGGTACGTCAAAATCCCGGAATGGGCCAAGGGGGAAGTCTACGATTTCGGCTTCCCCTACAGCAACTACTGGGCTATCCGCGGCATCAACTTCGGCGCCATCGCCCGGGTGTACGTCTTTCTCACCGGTCTGGCGCCGGGCGCCCAGGCCCAGGCGCGGTTCAGCCGGCTGGAGGCACTTAGCGAGCAGCCGCTGCCGATTGGCAATCCGGGCCTTACGGTGAACGGGGAGTCGATCACGTTCCCCGTCACCCTCGAGCCCGACTGGTACCTGGAGTACGAAGGGAGCGGCGACGTCCGCGTGTTCGACCCCAACGGCTACACGAAGGCGACGGTCCGCCCCGACCAGCCCCCGCCAACGCTCCGACAGGGCAAGAACGAGGTCCGGTTCTTCTGCAACCAAAAAGAAGGCCAGGGCCAAAGCGTGAAGGTCATGCTCATCACCCGAGGCGAGCCGCTTGAGGAACCGGCAAGTCAATAGCTGGGGACCGTAGGGACGGCCGGAGAACAACTCGGGGACTGTCCCGATTTTCCCGCAGGGAAAATGGGACTGTCCCCCTCCGAAACCGGGAAGTTACTTATCGGCCGCTCCTTACCCGATTCGGTGACATTTGGATACCTCACGTTGAAGGAGACTCTCATGCAAGATTTCCCAAGATCGCACGGACTTGCCGCGTTGTGGATCGGCCTGGTGTGCTCCTCGCTCTGCCTTCCGGCGGCTGCCGAGGAGTTGGTGGCGTCCGGGGCCAAGGTCGAGCGGCTCGCCGACGGTTTCGTGTTCACCGAAGGGCCCGCCTGCGACGCGGAAGGAAACGTCTATTTTTCCGACATCCCGAACGAGCGCATCCACGTCTGGTCCACCGACGGGAAGCTGAGCACGTTCCGCGAGAACTCCGGCGGCGCCAACGGGCTCTATTTCGACCGCGAGGGCAACCTGGTCGCTTGCGAGGGAGGCAGCCGCCGCCTGACGTCGATCTCGCCTGACGGCAACGTGACCGTCCTGGCCGACGCCTTCGAGGGCAAGAAGTTCAACAGCCCGAACGACCTCTGGATCGACCCGCGGGGCGGCGTCTACTTCACCGACCCTCGCTACGGAAGGCCGGAGGGGCTGGAGCAGGACGGTTTTCACGTCTACTATCTTTCCCCGGAAGGTCGGCCGCCTGTTCGCGTTTTGGACAACCTGGTCAAGCCCAACGGCGTGATCGGCACGGCCGACGGCAAGCTCCTCTACGTGGCCGACGCCGGCGACGGCAAGACCTACCGGTACCACATCCAGCCGGACGGCTCGCTCGCCGACCGCGAGCTGATCGCCCCGGTCGGCTCCGACGGAATGACGCTCGACGAGAAGGGCAACCTCTACCTGGCCCGCAACGTGGTGCACGTCTACAGCCCCGACGGCCGCAACATTGCCACGATCGAGGTTCCCGAAGCCCCGGCGAACGTCTGCTTCGGCGGCAAGGACCGGCGCACGCTGTTCATTACCGCGCGGAAGGGCCTTTACTCGATTCACATGAACGTCCGCGGGCAGTAGCACCCCACGCGGCAGCCGCCGGCAGACCCGAGCAATGCGAAAACGCATGAAGATCGCACTCCTCGTGCTCCTGGGCCTGGCAACCGTTTGGCTGCTGGGCGACTGGATCTACGCGTCCGTCGTCGCCCGGCGGATCAGGAAGTGGGAGGCGTCGATCGAGCGCGATGAGCAACGCGTTGAGGAGGGCTGCCGCGAGTATACGATTGGGAGCGGCGAAACGGCCGTTTTGCTCATTCACGGCATCAACGACTCCCCGCGATGCTATCACAAAATGGCGCCCGCCTTGGCGGAAGAAGGCTTCACGTGCCGGGTGATGCGGCTCCCCGGATTTGCCGAGCCGATCGAGCGTTACGCCCAAGCGACGAAGGAGCAGTGGCTGGCCGCCGTCAAGCGCGAGATCCGGTCGCTCGGGCAGGATCACGATCGCGTGGCCGTCGTCGCCCATTCGCTGGGCGGGGCTGTGACGATCGCGTATCTGCTGGAAGACCCGGAGGCGGTCGACGCCGTCGTGCTTTTGGCGCCGGCCGTCGAGGTGTCGAACCGCCGCAGCCCCCTCCTCTCGGCCCGGGCCTGGCACGAGATCGGGCGTCGCCTGCTGTGGTTCACCAGAATCACAAGCTCGCCGTTCCCCAACGATTGCCGCGACCCCACGGAGCGGGAGTACCCCGGCCGGACCGTTTTCGTGCCCATCGCCGTTCTCGACCAAACGTTCGCGCTGCTCGACGCCAACCGCGGCCGCGCGCCCGAGTTTAGCACCCCGCTCTTGATGGTGCTGGCCAAGGACGACCAGGTCGTCGACTGGGAGGCGGCCGAGCGGTTCTACCAGGATGCCTCAAGCGAGCAGAAAGCAATCCGCTTCATGGCCGAGAGCGGCCACGTGATTTCGCTCGACTACGGATGGGAAGATCTGACCCGCGAAATCGCGGCGTTCCTTCGCGATGAACGCGGAAAGCGATCTACGGGCGAAAACTAAGATCGACAACCATCGCGGCCGCCTCCGGCTTGAGGCAAACAAGCTCTCGCTCGGCATCGATCTCGGCGCATTGGCCGCCGGTGACGTCGCAGCCGGCGATCTGCATCGGGAGTTGCGGCTCCCGGCGAGGGCGACTAGAATCAGCACTGCCAAGCTGAACTTGGCGGCTCCCTCGGATCCGAAAGGAGGCTTGTTCGGAGGTAGAGAAGGGTACCTGATCGCCAGGTGCCTCAAGCGCCACGATATGCTTTTGCGGCTGAGTCGGTAGCGTCTTGCCAAGGACTGTTCTCAGGCCAGGGCCGGGCGCATACGGTTTTCAGTTCGGAGACTGCGATGGCGATGACTTCGACATGCCCTCACTGTGGTGCGCAACAGCCGGTTGCCGATGACGCGGTCGGCAAGACGATCAACTGCAAGCAGTGCGATCGGCCTTTTGAAGTGGTGTCGCCGTCCTCCGACGAGAGAGAGCCGGCCCTCGGCGAATCGGCCCGCGAACGTGCAAGCGAGTTCTGGGCCCATGCCCAACCGTGGCTCCGCAAGGCGGGCGAGGCGGTGTTGCCGCTCGTTCGTCGGGGTCTGGCGGGCGTGGTCACCGTGGCTCAGTTCTACGGCAACGGCTGGCGTGATCTGTGGGAACAGGCCCGCGAATCCTCCGTGGGCCCCGAGGAGTCCCACCGGGCGGAGATCCGTTTATCCGTTGAGAACGACTACGAGCATGCTACCTGGAACGGCACGCGTTGGGACGTCCGGCTGCCGGACCAGTGCGTGGAGTGTGGCCAGCCGGCCGAAGAGGATTGGACCGAGGAAGCCCGCACGGTTCCGAACCTCACGTGGCAGCTATAGGCGCCCTTCGCCGGGCTGGGCGTGGGAATCTTTCTAAGCGTCCCTTTCTGGAGCCTGTGGCCTTTGCCCATTGCGATCGTGGTCGGTTCCCTCGTCGGCTATCTCCAAAAAAGAGAAACCGAGGTGCGGCTCGGATTCCGCCGCTGCGGGCGGCATGCGGCCGGCACACGGTACCTGGGGCTTCGCGTGGACACAGACGTGCTGGTCGTCGCGGTTGGCGATCGGTCGGTCAAGGTCGAGTTTTTTGACCGGGAGCGGCCGGGCGCGGGTGTCGCCGTGACTCCACGTCCGGTGCGGCGGGAGGAACTCGCACCGATTCCGTTGGCCGACGAAGTCCAAGCGACGGTATCGCGGCCGCCACCGGAGGACCCTGCGCCTACTCCGCTCGCCGACGGGGCCGAGATCTCGGAAGTCGAGCCGGAGGGAGTCCCGGCCGACTCGGGAGAGTCGACCGCACTGTCGCCGGCAGACTCCAAGTCGGCACCTCCCGCGGGCGTGACTTCGACCGGACAGACCACGCTTGGCTCCAATCCGTGCCCTTGGTGCGGCGAGGAACGCCCCCCCGGTGCGAACGCCTGCAACGCGTGTGGCCATGGTCTCCGGGTGGAAAAACGCGTCTCCAAACGGAAAGAGCCGGCCTCTGACGAACTGGGCATCTCCTGCCCGGGCTGTGGAAAAAGCTTAGGCCCTGCCGATAGGATATGCGTCAACTGCGGGTTCGA
>JBDRTC010000978.1:0-5890 GCA_043824335.1 Planctomycetota bacterium
CGTTTGGGAGGCGGGGAGGATCCCAAAATGTTTCAGCTCGCGGAAGTAGTGCTCGTTGGGGTGGAAGCCGGACATGTCGAAACGCTTGATGGTTTCGAGGTTGGTCTTGGCCGCCGTGATCGCCCGGAGGATCGTCTGGTAGTCGGGGTCGTCGGTGTCGGCGAAGATTTCTTGGGAGCAGAGGCCGTAGCCGCCGGCTTTAGGGGAGAGGGGGGCGAGGAGGAGGTAGGATTTTTCGGGCCGGGTGAGGTTCGAGAGGGAGAGGGCCGGGTCGGCGTTGCCGAACTTTAGGGGGAGCCGGGCCCAGGGGCGGATGTCGACCCCTTCCCACGCAAGCCGCGGATGACTGTTCGGCTCGCAGCCGTGGCAGCCGCCGCAGCGGCGCGTCATCTGGAGCACCGGGAAATCGACCGGGGTGATGCCGCTTAGGTAGCTGGCGTACGTGCCCGGGTAGGTGGCCCCCGTTTCGATCCAGAGGATGAGCGTGCTCCGCTCCTGCGGCGAGAGCCTGGCCTCGTAGTGGCGGCCGTCGATGTAGTCCAGAAGCCGGCTGGCCGAACTGCCGATCGAGCGGGGCGGGCGGTTGCCGTAGCCGTTGCGGGCGTCGGAGATGAGGCGGTGCTTGACGATCGTCCAATAGGCGCTGGAGTAGACGGGCGTGTGATCGGCGGAGAGGTCGACCTCGCCGTCGCGGCGGTCGGGGTTGTGGCACTCGACGCAGTGGCGGTCGAGGATCGGCTGCACGTCGCGGGGGAAGTCGAGGACGTCGGGGATATTTGGAAACGGCTCGATCCGGCTGGGGGATCGCTTGAGGGCCAACAGCCCCGCGGTCGGCGGCGGCGTGTTGGTCCGCTGCTCGTGGCAGCCCGAGCAACCGGTCGTCTCCCCCGGCTGCACGGTCACGAAGCTCTGCATCCGCTTGACCGAGAGATCGTTCTCGTCGAGGGCGACGAAGAAGAGCGACCGCATGGCGGGTAGCTCGAAGTGGGCGGAGCCGTCGGGCTCGACCGGCACCGTGCCCAGCACGCGGGCCAGGCAGAACGAGCCGCCGATCGTGAGCGGCTCCATGTGGGAGATTTGGAACATGGGGTGGCCGGGCATGTTGAAGTTGACCGGCTTGGCCAGCGACTCCAGCACGAGGAGCTTTTTCACGTCGCCCGGCTCCACGCCCTGCATGTTGCGGCCGTAGGTCACGTCGGCCAGGACCAGACGCCCGAGTTGCTTGGCCGGATCGGACCTGGGCGGGATGAGCCGCTCGCGGCGGCGAGACTGCACCATCCTCGGCTCGTGGCACTCGAGTCCGGCGGCGGCGTCCTCGGCCGGGAGCGTGTAGAGGGGCGTGGTGACGCCCTGGCCGTCCATCAAGAGGATGCTCTGGCCGCGGGCGACGAGGAAGTAGTCTGCCGAGATCGGGAACGGATCGCGGAAGTCGCCGCCCTGGCTGATCGACCGGGTGAACCCTTTTTGGTCGGGTCCGGCGGTGGCGTCGACCACGTTGATCGTGCCCACGTGCTCGCGGCGTCCGTGGCCGGGCGAGAACGAGGCCACCACCTTGTTTGTGCCGGGGATCGGCAGCGCGTCGATCATCACCACGCCCGGGTGCATGTTGCCGTAGTAGATCATCTGGCCCGTGCCGTCGGGATTGAACGACCAGAGGTGATGGAAATCGACCTGGCTGCGGTCGACGTACTCCCAGCGGGTGTAGAGGATGCGGCCGTCGGGCAACACGCAGGGCGTGTTCTCCTGCTCGATGTTGCTGGAGATCATCCGGATGTTGCCGCCGTCGCTGTCCGAGCGGTGCAGGTTGGCCACGAGCGTCGACCAGCAGGGCACCCAGCGATTGCAGCGGCTGGAGCAGAAGATGATGTCGCCGTCGGGGAGATAGGTGGGCTCGAAGTCGTCGTAGGGGCCGTCGGTCAATTGGCGCAGGCCCGAGCCGTCGGCCTGAATCTCGTAGAGATGATAGTAGGGCTGGCCGCCTTTGCGATAGGAGAAGAGGATCGTGCGGCCATCGTAATGGACTTGCGGATCGCGGACGCCGCCCTGGGGGTCGTCCAACAGAACTTCCAGCCCGCCGGTACGGAGGTTCAGCCGGCAGAGCCGTCCGCCGTCGCCGTAGAGCTTGCCCTCGGGGTCAAACGACCAGTAGCCGAAGTTGGCGTACCAGTGGCCGTCCTTGCCCGGCTGGCGCACGGCAAAGACGATCTCCTCGACGTCGGACTCCAGAATCCGGGCCAGGTTCTTCGCTTGCTCTTCGGTCTCAAGCCGGCTGAGCACCTCTTCGCGAAGGGCGTAGTGGTCGCGGATCTCGTCGGCCGTTAGGGCGCGGTCGTAGACGGCCACGTCGTCGATCGATCCCAGAAAGTCGCGAAAATGCTCGTCGATGTTGGCCCCGATGTGGAACGTGCCGTCGAGCACGGTGTTGATCTTCGTTTGGATCTCGCCCCGGAGCTTCCCGTCGTAGTAGAGCCGCGCGGTCGTGCCGTCGTAGGTGCCTGCTACGTGATGCCATCGGCCGGCGGCGACCCCGCCGGGGATCGCGGCGTGCAGGTCGGGTGGGTTGTTTCGGAAGAAGAACGAGAGCGTGCCGGGGTCCCTCAGCCAGAGGCCGCGAGCCTGGCCGGTAACCCCGCTTCCGTACACAAAGAGCACCTTGTCGGTCGCACCGGCGTCGGGACGGAACCACAAGCTGACCGAGCCGGGTGACGCACCGACGGGGAGCCCCGCGTCTGGTCCGGTGACCTCCTGAAGCGGCCCGGTGAAGCGAAGCGAGGGCGAGCCGAACGGCCCTTCGACGCGCTGGGCGGCGGGCGTGCCCCGGAGCGTGCCGTGGTTATCGCCCCCGGTCCGATTAACGGCCCGGGCGCCGGAGGGCTCGTCGAAATCCCAGTAGGCGGCCAGGCCCGCTTCCGACGGGGGCTCCGCCGCCACTCCGCCTGCCCAAAGCAGCATCACGCCCGCCAAAACCCCGACCCGGCCAAAACCTTTCGTCATCGCGATTGCCTCCCAAAAGCCACGCCTCGGAGGCTGCCAGCCCCGCTTCCAGTAGCATCCGCCAACCCCCAGGCTTGACCACTATTCTGCCGTTTTCGACTTCAGAAGGCAAGACTGGAGACTGCTCGGCGCAGGTCTCCTCCGCTCTGCTCGGCGCGGTGGGTGCCTGGGGCAAAGCGAGGCGGTGCCCCAGTCTGTCGCGCCCTGGGGCTTCGCCAAGCTCAGCCGCCACCCACGCACGAATTCGAGTGACTCTCGGCACTACAGCCACGCGGCGAGCGTTCCGCCGGCCACGATCGCCAGGAGAGCGACACTCGCACAACCGGCCGCCCCTTGACCGGCGGTGATGCCGTGCTTGGCGGCGATCGCTTCGACGGCCTCCTTCGCGTCCTTGAGGCCCACGCCGGTCTTTTCTCGATAGACCTTGATGGCCTGGATCTTTCTGCCTTCATGCAGATGTGGCAAAACGAGGTCATTCAGCTCGCCACGACCGACGAAGGCGTGCAGAAGGTCACGCCGGAAGCGGAGGCCCGGGCGCGGATCGCCGGTGCCGTGCTGGCGCGTTACGTCCGCGAAGGTGGCGGATTGCTGCTGCAACCGCGGTCGGTGCGTTATCCGGGCGACGACGACGAACGTTACTGGAATCTCGTGCTAGAGCCTCTGGGATGCCGGATTCTGCACGAGGGCAACTTCGACCCCACGCGGCAGTACGAGGGCCGGACGCTGGGCAAGGCCACCTTCTGGTTCACCCTCGCCGTCAAGCCTCATCCGGTTACGCATGGCGTGCAGTGCCTGTACTTGCCGCTTCGCGATTTCGGGCCGCAGCCCGGCCAGCCGGCGATGGAGTATTCCTCGGACTGGCAGGCGATCGTCAGTGGCGAGCCCGAGGCGCGGAGCTACAGGTCGGGCCTGCCCGGCGATCCGAACACGATCAATCTGGAGTCCCCCGGCACCAACACCCGTTCGGAGCCATGGTAGCCCGCTGGCGGACCTCAACGTGCGGCGGTCGTAAGGGCAGGCGGTTCGCACAGCTCGCAGTCGGGCCGGTGTGAGCCGGGCATGTCCTGGCGGGGGTTCTCCATGAGTGCCCCAGTGATCGGCTCGAACAGCCTCAGGAGCTTCCGGTAGTCGGGGTCGTTTGTGTCGGCGAAGACCGCCTTGCCGCACCGCTCGGTTCCACCCGCCGACTTGGACAGCGGGGCGAGCAGAAAGGCGTTGTTCTCGACGTTCGTGAACCGCACTCGGCCCAGGGGGGGCGAGCCGCTGTGACACTCCGCGCAGCGTCTCGAACCGACCTCTTTGAGCACCTCCGCCAGTTGCGGGACTTCGAGCGCGCGCCCTCCGCGCCACTGCTGGTGCGTGGTGGTCGAGGTGCCGTAGTAGGGGACGTTCACGTCGATCCAGGTGAGGATCCGTTGGCGCTCGTCGGCATTGAGATTCACGAGCGGTTTGCCCTGCTGGTCGGGGTGGCCGGTCAAGACGAGGTCGGCCAGTTTGCTCTCGGGCGAGCCCCACGTCTTGGGTGCAATCTGGAGGATGTTCGCTTCCGTGCCGTTCATCGTCGAAATCCAGCTCACAAAGCGACTGCCGCTACGCCACGGCACCTGGTCCAAGCCGGCGAACGTGGAATTCTCGTATGCCAGCACGTCGTACGACACATTGAACCATTCCGTCAGGTCGCCGGTCAGGTCGACGCCCGCGGCCGCCTCGAGAGCGTTGTGACAGGAAACACAGTGCTTGTCCAACACGGGCTGGACTATTGATGCGTAATCGAAGCCGCGTACGCCCCAGTCGGGAGGCGTCAACTCTTGCGGCGGGTCCAGCGCCAGACCGAGCGAACCGGACAGATGCGGCGTGGTCCTGTTGCGCGATTCATGACAGCCCACGCAGCCTTGCACCTCGCCCGGCATCAGGTGCGTAAACGTCCGCATCCGCTGCACGGCTCGGCCTTGTTCGTCGAGCGGCAGGAAGTAGATGGGCCGTTCGGCCGGCACGCGGAAGTGAGCCGAGCCGTCGGGCTTTACGTCGACAAAGCCCCACACCCGCTTAGGCGTGTAAGTCGCTCCACAGGAGACGACCGGGCGCTGGAATCCGAATCCCGTGCTGTGACCCACGCTTGGCTTCGCCATTTCCTCGACCACCATCAAACGCTTGATTTCCCCGCGCTTGACACCGGAACTCAGTTTAATAAACTATAATTAGCTTTCAAAATATTATAGGATATGCGTATATCTGAATTTAAGTTATCTATTTCAATAGACAGCATTTGTGGATAAGATTCCCCTGAATTGGTTACGTTTTGATATATTTGAATTCCCTCAATTCTGACATATTCTTCTTGAATGCCTAACGCGTGACCGCCCCCTGCTTGTGAAATGGATAAATTATACCTCCCCGTATCCCAAACCCCCGCATGCCTCTGACTCTCGCCCACTTCGCTCGTTGAAGTCGCCGTGTAAATACGAATATAGTTGGTGGCGCTGGTGGTCCAGCCGTCTATGGTGACAGCCGCGGTGTCGGCCGTTGAAGAAGCGTAGGCGGCCACATTCATTACCATGCCATCGCCCGCGGTCAGGTCGGTTGAGGTGTCAAAGTTTCGCACGCCCGAATTAATGCTGGCGTTTTCGCTTTGGGCTTCCCAGCTGAAAAGACTGGTGTAAGCGCGATAGACGCTGACGGCCGCACTAGTGGTGGCCGTGGGCGTGCCGCCGCTTGAGGTGTAGACAGTATAGGTGGTAGCAGAAGTTCGGCCGTGGATGAAAGCTAACAGATAAGTCGCTCCGTTTTGGTATTGGAGCACGTCGCCCACGCCGATGTTGTTTGGCATAGCGCCAGAAAAAGTGGCGGTGTTGCCGGAAATTGTCACCGTGCGGGACTGGGTGTTTAGATTAGTGCT